>SHYH01000052.1 GCA_009692865.1 Dehalococcoidia bacterium | reverse complement strand
GGCTCATGTTGTCCAGGAGGATGATGTCGGCCCCTCCCGCCAGGGCCTCGCGAGCCTCCTCCACCGTCGTCACCTCCACCTCGATTCGTAGGGTGTGAGGCGCTCGCTGGCGGGCCCGGCGCACCACCTCCGCCAGGCCAACGCCCTGGCGGCGCAGGGCGGCGATGTGGTTGTCCTTGATTAGGATGCCGTCGCCCAGGTTCTTGCGGTGGTTGTAGCCCCCACCGACGGTGATGGCATGCTTCTCCAGCAGACGCAGGCCGGGCGTGGTCTTGCGGGTGTCTATGATGCGGACGGGCAGGCCGTGGACCGCCGCCACGTAGTGGGACGTCTCCGTGGCGATGCCGCTGAGGCGTTGCAAAAGGTTCAGGGCGGTGCGCTCGCCCTTGAGGATCCCCGCGAGGGGGCCGGAGATGTCGGCGATGCGACTCCCCGGCTCCAGGGGCGCGCCCTCCTCCAGCAGGGCCTCGCCTTGAATGGAGGGGTCCACGCGACGGAACACCGCCAGTGCCACCGGCAATCCCGTCAGGACCCCGTGGGCCTTGGCGATGATGGTGCCGCTGCCCTGGAGCTCTGGGGGTATGAGGATGTCAGTGGTGACGTCCCCCAGGCCCAGGTCCTCCTCCAGGGCCCGGTCAATGAGGCGCTCTACCTCTGGCGAGAAGGCTGAAAGCATGGCGTATCGCCTCCACCTCGAAGCTGGCGTTCTAGCAGGGTGCTAGGAACTCTTTTTGACCATCCCCCTGACCCCCTTCCTGGAAGGAAGGGGGTGGAGATTGTATCTGAGGGATACCCCCAGACCCCCACCAGAAGGGCGAAGCCCCTCTGGACACCCCTTGTTCCACGGCGTGCCAGGGCCGGCAACGCTCTAAGACACCTTATTCTTGGAAATCACAATGTGCCTCTCCCACTCCTCAGAGGGCTGGGGGAAGTCGGTGCGGTAGTGGGCGCCGCGACTCTCCCGGCGGGCCAGGGCCGCCTCGGTCATCAGCCGCCCCAGGAGCACCAGGGTGGCCAGCTCATAGGAGGCACGATCGGCGGGAGGCGGCGACTCTCGCTCCCAATGGGCCAGGGCCTCTGCCATCTGTTGCAGGCCCTCCTCGTGGCGAACCATTCCCACCTTGTCCCACAGGCCGTCCTGGAGGGTGGCTAAGGTCAGCGGCGGCGCCTTAGTACGAGGGCGCCCTTGGCGCTGGGGGAGCGTCAGGTGCACCTGTTGCCAGTCGACGACGTCGGAGGCGCCGGTGCTCTGGGTCCGCTCCACCACACGCTTGCCAAACACCAGCGTTTCCAGGAGGGAGTTGCTGGCGAGCCGGTTGGCGCCGTGGACCCCCACGCAGGCCACCTCGCCGCAGGCGTAGAGCCCTGGGATGGAGCTCTCCCCCCAGGTGGTGGTCTGTACGCCCCCCATCATGTAGTGGGCGGCGGGGGCCACGGGGATGGGAGTCGTGGTCATGTCCACCCCGTGGTCCAGACAGAAGCGATAGATGCTGGGAAAACGGGCAGCAACCTTTCGGGACGGCAGGTGGGTGATGTCCAGAAGGACGTGGTCGGTTTTCGTCCGGCGCATCTCCTCCAGGATGGCCCGGGCCACCACGTCCCGAGGCGCCAGCTCCGCCTGGGGATGATACTCGCCCATAAAAGCCTCGCCCCTGGCGTTGCGGAGGATGGCCCCTTCGCCCCGCACCGCCTCGGAGATCAGGAAGGGAGCGGCGCCGGGAAGGTGCAGGGCAGTGGGGTGGAACTGGTAGAACTCCATGTCGGCGATGCGGGCCCCCGCCCGGTAGGCCAGGGCCACGCCATCGCCGGTGGCTACATCCGGGTTGGTGGTGTACTTAAAGAGCCGCCCGGCGCCGCCGGTGGCCAGCACGATGAAGCGCCCGCGAAATTCCTCCCGGGAGCGTGTTCGAGCATCCCAGGTACGGACCCCCACTGCGCGGCCGTCCTCCATGAGGATCTCGGTAGCCAGACAGTACTCCAGCACTCGGACGCGGGACATGCGGGCGAGCCCCGCCAGGGTCAGCTCGATGTGGGCCCCGGTGGCGTCACCCCCAGCGTGAAGGACCCGGGCGACGCTATGGGCCCCCTCCCGGGCCAGGGCGATCTCCCCTTGCTGGGTGTCAAAGGCGACCCCCATGCGAATGAGGTCGGCGATGCGATCGGGGGCCTCGGAGGTGAGGACTCGCACCGCCTCCTTTTCGCAGAGCCCTGCCCCGGCCTGCAGGGTGTCAGCCATGTGGAGCTCCGGGGAATCCCCCTCGCCCACGGCGGCGGCGATGCCTCCTTGGGCGTAGCGGGTGTTGGTGTCGTCAATGCCGGCTTTGGTGATAACGAGGGTGGTGCCATGCTCCCGGGCCAGGAGAGCAGTATACAGTCCTGCGATGCCGCTGCCGATGATGATGTAGTCGTAAGAGGGGATTGGAGGCATGCAGGCTCTCTTCGGGACGAGGTTGCCACCACTCATTGCTTTAGCATAGCACAGGAGGCCGGGAAGGGTCAGCCCAGATGTTACCCACCCTAGAGAGCTTGCCCTTGACACCCGGTTGGCTAGCTCCTTGGGGCCTGGCGTCAGAGCAACCGGGCCTCGGGACGAAGCCGTGGTCAGGAGGCCACGGCTTCGGGTGCCGTGACGGCGCCTACGGGAGGCCGTGGTGGTGAGGCCAGCAGCATCAGCAGCCCGGCGGCGATCCAGCAGAGGCTGAAGAGGGTGAAGGGCACGTCGTAGCTCCCCCACCGGTCCCACTCCAGCCAGCCATGACGGGGCTGAAGGCCCCCACGATGGTCGCGGCGGGGGTGACCACGCCCCGGATCGCCCCAATTGCTTTCGCCCGAAGTACGGCGGCCACACCGTGTTGAAGAGAGGGACCCACCCGCCCATGGTGAGGCCGTGAAGCACAGCCCAGGCGTAGAGCATGGGAAGGCTTTGGGCCTTGACGAGGAGAAAGAGGGTGAGGCCCGCAGGGATCAGGCAAACGGGGGTGACCCACCGGGGATGGACGCGATCTGCGAGGTAGCCCCAGGGGAGCTTTGTTGCAGCGGCGAAGAAGGCCAGGGTGCTGACCACCGCCATGGCTTCCGCCGGCGCAAACCCCTTGTCGCGAATGTACACCGCCTGGTGGACGAGCGTGGGTGACAAGGCTGCCGAGGCGAGCATCTGCACCCCCACGAGGGTCCACAGGGCGGGGGTGTTCAGGGCCAGGGCCAAGGTCCAAGAGTGCTCCGGCTCCGACCGGAAGGGATGGGGACCGCCTTTGCCCGTGGCGATCGGTTCTCCTGGATGGTCTCCGTCAGGGAGCAAGCCCATGTCTTCGGGGCTGTCGCGCATGAAAATGGCGGAGAGAGGCCCTATACCCAGTAACACCAGAAGCCCCAGGAGCACCCAGGCTGTGCGCCAGCCGTAGGTGGTGACCAGCCACCCGGCCACGGGGGCAATAACCCCCCGCCGGAGATGCCCATGGCTTCAATGGCGATGGCCCTGCCTCTCATGCGAATGAACCACTTGGAGAGGATGGCAGGGCCCACCAACTGCCCTTCTATGAGCAGCGTGGCGAGATTGAAGAGCACCCCAAAGGTGAGGTAAAAATGCCAGGCTTCCTGAACCTGAGAGGTGAGGATCAGGGCGAGCCCCCCGAGCAGGGCGCCGGCCATCATGAGCAGGCGGGGCCCATGCCTCTTGTCTACGAGGAACCCCAGGAAAGGCAGAAGCCGGAAGAGGCAGAAGCCGGAGAACTCCGTCCGGGAAGCGCCCAACTCCTGGCTCGTGGGGAGAATGAAGAAGGGGAGACCCCAGCCGCGCACGCCGCCAATGATCAGCGAGGAGATGAAGGAGACAAGGACAATGACCCAACCGTAAAAGAGCCTCTTGCCGACGAGGCGCTCGATCCGCAGACCTATGCTCACGAAACGCCCTTTTTGAAGGGACGAGATTGAAGAGCCCGTCTGACCTTTTTGGGGGTGTTGCTAGTATACTTTGCGAAAATCAGGACGAATAGCTCACACTAGCCCAAGAGAGGAAGTCAGTACCAGAAGATTGCTCGCAGGGGCAAAGACCGTTAGGGCCACCTTCATCGAAAGACGGGAGAGGGAAGACCAGAGGGGGGCGCCTACCGAGGGAAGGGCATGCCCTGGAGCCCCTTAACGGTCCGCAACTCGCCCAGGTGGTTGTACCCGTGGGCAATGAGGGTCCCCTGGACTAGGCGCCCCACGGTGGTCTCGGGTCGCTGAGGGTTGGGGACCCGGTCCAGGTCTTGCTCGGGAAGAGCCTCGACGCCCTTGATGACGGCCTCAAAATCCCGCTGGTAGTAGGTCAAGAGGAGATCCTTGTCCGGTTTCAAAGCCCCTACTTGCTCGGCGGCGAACCCGGTGCCTCCGTCCCGGGGCTGCAGGCCGAAGCGCTGGTGCCATTCCTCGCGCTCCCAGAGGGAGAGAGCGATGGGGTCGGCGATGAGGCGATGGAACATGTTGTCCGAGATCCGGGCGATGTGCCAGATGAGGAAGGTAGTGCTGTTGGCATCAGGCATGTGGCGGAAGGCCATCTGCTCCGGCGTGAGGCCCTAGACCTCCTGCAGGATGCTCCGGTGGAGCTCCTGGAGGGTCATGGTGACGAAGGGGATGACCTGCACGGCCTACACCAACTTACACCAACTGGAGCATGCGCTCCAGGGCGACGCGGGCGTCGCGGCTGGTCTCCTCGTCCACGCTGACCTGGTTCACCACCTCCCCCTCCACCAGCCCCTCCAGGGCCCAGGCGAGGTAGGCGGGGTGGATCCGGTACATGGTGGCGCAGGGGCAGACCACCGGGTCCAGGCAGATGACCGTCTTGTCCGGGTTCTCATGGGCGACGCGGTTCACCAGGTTGATCTCGGTCCCTATCGCCCACTTGGAGCCGGCGGGCGCATCGCGAACTATCTTGATGATGTACTCGGTGGAGCCGTTGTAGTCGGCGGCCTTGACCGTCTCCATGAGGCACTCCGGGTGGACGACGACCTTCACGTCGGTGTACTTGGCCCGGGCCTGCTGGATCTGCTTCACCGTGAACCGCGTGTGGACCGAGCAGCGGCCCTGCCACAGGATGAGCTTGGCCTGCCGCAGCCGCTCAGGCGTGTGGCCCCCCAGGTGCTTGAAGGGGTTCCACACCACCATGTCGTTCAGGTCCAGCCCCAGCTTCAGGCCGGTGTTGCGCCCCAGGTGCTCGTCGGGGAAGAAGATCACCCGCTGGGCCCGCTCAAAGGCCCATCGCATGGCCGCAGCGGCGTTGGAGGAGGTGCACACCAGGCCATTGTTGCGCCCGCAGAGGGCCTTGATGGCGGCGGTGGAGTTCATGTAGGTGAGGGGGACGATGCCCCCATGGCCCGTGGTCAACTCGGAGAGCTCCTCCCAGCAGTCGTACACGTCCTCGGTGGGGGCCATGTCAGCCATGGAGCAGCCCGCCATCATGTTGGGGAGGATGACCTTCTGATGGGGCCTGCTGAGAATGTCCGCCGTCTCGGCCATGAAGTGGACGCCGCAGAAGACGATGTACTCCGACTCCGAGTGGGCCGCCGCGTACTGGGCCAGATTGAAGGAGTCGCCACGAAGGTCGGCGTACTTGATGATCTCGTCACGCTGGTAGTGGTGGCCCAGGATGACCAGGCGGCGTCCCAGCTTCTCCCTGGCGGCCTTGATGCGCTCGTCCAGTTGGGCCGCCGACAGGGGATAGTAGTCCTCCGGGATCTTCTGCCACCGGACGCCTGCCTTCAGCTCCTCCTCCAGAGGCTGGGTGGACAGGTCGTCGTCAGTGCGACAGAAGGCGGACTGCTCCAGCTCGGTGATAGGAAGGGTTGGTTGTCTTACCTTCACTACCATGGCGTTTCTCCTTGTGCCTTCCCTAGTCTCCGACCACCTTCTCCTAGATGATACTCCCTTGGAGGGCCCAAGGGCTACTCTTCTCGACTTTAATCTCTACCAAGCGACCAACGATGTCCTTCTCGGAGTCGAAGAACACCAGCTTATCGGTGCGGGTGCGCCCCTTCCAACGGCCCTTCTCTCTGCCGTCCACCAGCACCTCCACCTCCTGGCCCACGCATCCCAAGTTGATCGCGGTGGCGATGCGCTCCTGAACCTCCTCCAGGCGCCTCTTGCGCCGCTCCTTCTCCTCGTGGGGAACGTCATCGGGCATGGCGTGCGAGGCGATGGTGCCGGGCCGGGGGGAGTAGGCGGCTATGTGGACCTTGTCGAAGTGGACCTCCTCCAGCAGGTCCACGCTTCGCTGGAACTGCTCCTCGGTCTCGCCGCAAAAGCCGACGATGACGTCGGTGCTGAGGGAGACGCCTGGGATGATGGTGCGAATCGTGGAGATGAGGCGGCGGTAGTCGTCCCGGGTGTAGGTGCGGCGCATGCGCTGGAGGACATCGTCGTCGCCCGCCTGGAAGGGGAGGTTGATGTGCTCGCACACCTTGGGGAGATCGGCCACCGCCCGGACGATCCTCTCGCTCATGTAACGCGGGTGGGAGGTGAGGAAGCGGATACGCTGGAGGCCTTCGATGTCGTGGATGGCGTACAGGAGATCGGCGAGGTCGGGCTTGTCCGACAGGTCGTTGCCATAGGCGTCCACCGTCTGGCCCAGGAGCGTGACCTCCTGGACACCTCGGTGGACCAGCAGCTCCACTTCCCGGGTCAGCTCCAGGATGGGGCGGCTCACCTCGCGCCCCCGCCTGTAGGGGATGATGCAGAAGCTGCACATCTCGTCACAGCCGTGGATGATGGGGACATAGGCGGTGACCTGAGGGTGCAGGGGCGCCAGAGGGCCCAGGCACCCTTCCCAGTCGATGCCCAGCCGCTCGCCCACCAGGTTCAGGAGGGGGCCGTACTGCTGGGGGCGCATGAAGGCGTCCACAAAGGGAAACTGCTTTTCCAACTGCTGGGTGCGTGGCCCCACCATGCACCCCATAAGGGCGATGACCCGCTGGGGCTGCCGCGTTTTGAGGGGCTTGAAGGAGGTGATGGCCCCTACCACCTTGTCTTCCGCTGACTGGCGGACGACGCAGGAGTTGAGGACGATGACGTCGGCGTCGGCGGGCCCCCGAGCGGCCACGAAGCCCAACTGGCTAAGGGCGCTCTCCAGCCGCTCGGTATCGGCCTTGTTCATCTGGCAGCCGATGGTCCAGGTGTAGTAGCGCGGCGGCGAGTGCCATCCCGTCTCGGTGAGGGAGTCCCCCTCCAGGGTAAGCAGAGGAGTAAGATTCATCACTTCAAGGTTTCGCAAGAGTTGCCTTTCCAACCGATTGTGTCGCTACACGCCGCTATCTTGGAGGTTCGTCCCAGGCACTACTGCACTCCGCTTGCCGTGCAGAAGGTTGTCAGTGCTTCGCCGCTTCAGACTCCGCAAACATTTTAAAGGCTTCAAGATGTTGTATGCTTTGCTTCTTAATCATGCCTGGCATAAGCCATCCTATCACTTTCATAAACCAACCGAGGCGGAACTCATTCCGTGAAACCAACTTTGTCTTGCCATCACCGAGGTCCTCAAAGAGGATTCTTGTCTCGCTCCATACGCCTCTTGCCTCATAGGTGCCGGCAAATTCGTGGGGCAGATCTCTCACAGTAACAGTTTCGACCATCTCTATTTCTCTGCCACCCATTTTGAATCTAAGCCGTGACTTGGCCCCTGGTTGGCCAGGCGTTCCACTGATTGGTTCGAAACTTTCCAGCCTTTTCATCCATTTTTTCAGGTTTTTGGTGTTGTCGAAAAGTTCGACTACCCGATTAACTGGGAGGCTTATCGTGGTTTCAACCATGAATTTCATAAGGGATGCGCCTCATGCTAGGATACTCTCAAACAGAGACCGTCGGTCAGGAGATGGCGGAGGGAGTGGGATTCGAACCCACGAGCCCGCTTTCGCAGGCCAAGCGCTTAGCAGGCGCCCGCACTAGACCTCTATGCGATCCCTCCCGGCCCTGCTCGGCATTGTACCAAGGGGCCCCTAGGGGCGCAAGGACGGCCCTTCCTGGAGCACCCCCTGCAGCAATGTGCGGTGGCAGCGCTCCTGGTCCACGCAGGAGCAGAGGAGGGTGAGGGCGCCCTGCTGGGCCAGCCCTCGGGCCCACTCCAGCAGGTCCAGCTGCTGGGACACCTGATCCAAATACACCTGGGAATAGGCCTCCCAGGAGAGTTGGCTCTGGCGCCACTGCCCCAGGAGGTCAGGGCAGGGCCCCAGATCCTTCTCCCAGGCGTCAACGGTGGCCTTGGGGATGCCCCGAGGCCACCGTTGACGCCTGGGAGGCGAAAGCCGTTCGTGGGTTCTCGGGGAGCGTAGATACGCTTGGTGAGGACGGGGGACATGGCCTGGGTTAGTGGCCCGCGCCGAGGGTGGTCCGCATCAGTGGAGGCCCCTCCTGGGCGCCCACCCACACCTCGCCGTCCGCAAAGACCTCCTTCTTCCAGATGGGGACGGTCTGCTTCAGGCGGTCCACGGCGTACTGGCTGGCCTCAAATGCCTTCTGCCGGTGGGGCGATGCGATGGCCACCACCAAGCTGACCTCCCCGATTTCCAGGCGGCCGATGCGGTGGGCGATGGCCACGTCCTCAATGCCCCACCGCTCGCGAATCTCCTCGGCGATCTCCCGCAGCTTGGCCTCGGCCATGGGCAGGTAGGCCTCGTACTCCAGGTAGTGGACCTCCTTGCCCTCGTTGTAGCGGCGGGTCACGCCCAGGAAGGTGACCACGGCGCCGTTGGTGTCCCGATCGACGGCCCGGGTGACGGCCCCGGGGTCCAGGGGGTCGTGGGTGATGAAGATCATCGGGCGCCTCCACTCACCGGAGGGATCAGTGCGATTTCGTCCCCATCGTGGAGGACCTGGTCAGGCAACGCGTACTCTTGGTTGACGGCAACCACCAGGTCGCTGGCCGGCGGGAAAACACGGGGGTAGGCGGCCACCAATCGTTCCGCAAGTTGGGCCACCGAGTGGCCCTCCTCCACGTAGAGCCTGAGGGTGTCTTTCCCCACACGGTCACGATAGACGGCGAAGAGCTTTACCTGGAGATCCAGGGGACGCCTCCGTTGGTAGCAAGCTGTAGCTCTTCCATTGTAACCCTTCCGGTAGGCCCTTGGGCGCCCCTACCGCCGCCCCAGGGCCCGCCATGAATCGAGAAGGCGCTGGACCCAGGTCACCAGGCTCAGCAACGCGATGACGGCCAGCGCCACCTCCACCCACCCAAGCACCAGCCCTGCCACCAGCGCCACTACCCGCTCCGGGCGGGTCATCAGCCCCTTCTTGCCCGTCACACCCAGGCCCTCAGCACGAGCGCGGACGTAGCTGACCAGGAACCCGTTCACCAGGGCCAGGCCCACCAGAAGGGGTGCCCGCCAGCCCTCAGGCTGCTGGGTCACGTAGTACAGCAGCAGTCCCAAGAGGACCGCCGCCTCTCCCAGGCGGTCCGCCACGGAGTCCAGTAGTGCGCCCTGAGGGGAGGCTTTGCCTGTGGAGCGGGCCAGCATACCGTCCACCATGTCTAAGGCGCTGCCCACTGCTAAAGTGAGCCCAGCCCACAGGAACCACCCCTGGGAAGCCAGTACGGCAGCCGCCACGCTCAAAAGCAGGCCCAGCAATGTGACCTGGTTGGGGGTGACGCCGGTGCGCGCGAGGAGGCGGACCAGGGGCGCCTGCAACTGCTGGAAGAGGGAGGAAAGTCGGCGGCGGAAGGTCTCCATCTCTGTCCCTTAGGCCAGGGGGTGGGTTGGCTGGGTGCCCGCCAACGCAGGAACCCGTCCTCGGGCAGCCAGGATCTCCTGGTAGTAGTCCATCACCTGCCCGGCCACGTGCTCCCACCGGTACCCCTGGGCCTTCACGACTCCTCGGCGTCCCATCTCCTGGCGCAGGTCAGGGCTTTTAACAAGGCGGGCCAGGGCCTCGGCCAGGGCGACCTCGTCCTTGCGCTTCACCAGCCAGCCATCGACGCCTTGGGTGACCAAGCCGTTGTACCCGTCGATGTTGGACGCCACCACGGGCTTCCCGGAGGCCATGGCCTCCAACAGGACGATGCCAAAGCTCTCCTTTCCAGTGGCGGGAAAGCAGCAGATGTCGGCAGTGCGATAGTAGCGGGGGAGCTGTTCCGGAGAGACCCCCCCTACAAAGACGACATCCTTCAGATTGCGCTCGCCGAGGATACGATGGGAGTCCCTGTCCAGGTTGCCCGGGCCCACCACGATGAGGCGCACGTCGGGATGGTCCCACTTCAGGCGGCCAAAGGCGCCCAGGAGGTATTTGAGGCCCTTCCGCTTCTCCAGTCTTCCCACGAAGAGGATGTTCACCTTGCCATCCTGGAACTCGGGAAGAGGGGTGACACCGCTAGCGAAGCGGGCCACGTCGATGCCGTTGGGGATGATGCGATATTCGGCCGGGAAGTATTTGCTGGCGTACTGGAGGGCTGGCGGGGAGACGGCAATCCGCCCGTGGAGGCGCTGGAACGAGGGCCTGAGAAAGCGCTGGCTGGTGAAGTACATCCGGGTGTTCCCGTGGAAGGCGTGAAAGGTGCCCACGTTGACTGAACTGGACTCACGGAGCACCAGGAGGGGCAGGAAGGGCGCCAGGGGCTCGTGGAGGTGGATGATGTCAAACTGCTCCCATCGCAAAAGCGCGCGCACCTTGGGAAGCAGCCAGAGGGACAAGGAGAGGCGTGCGACGGACCCTCCGCTGGGGACCGGGACCGGCCTGCCAAGGGGGATGACCTCATCGGGAAGCAGGGCGTCGGAAGGGACCGACGAAGGGGCCAGGATCTTGACCTGGTGCCCCGCCCTGATGAGCTCGCGGCTCAAATTGGAGATGTGAGAGGTGA
>SHYH01000051.1 GCA_009692865.1 Dehalococcoidia bacterium | reverse complement strand
CCCCTGACCTCCAAAGACCACCGGCGCGGCGGGGAAAGCCACTCGAAGCAACACACCCAGAAGGAGGAGGCCATGAAAACCACCCTGTCCATTCTGAAGGCGGACGTCGGCTCCATAGGCGGACACACCAAGCCATCCCATAAGATGATGGAGGCAACCCGGGAGGCGGTGAAGAGGGCCATCAGCAAGCACCTGGCCATTGATGGGTTTGTCTCTCACACCGGTGATGACATCGCCATCCTGCTGTCCCATACCCGAGGGGTGGGAAACACCGACATCCACCAGTTCGCCTGGAACTGCTTCCTCGAGGCCACGGCCATCGCCCAGCAGCACGGCCTCTACGGGGCCGGCCAGGACCTCCTGGTGGACGCACCCTCGGGGAACATACGGGGTGCAGGCCCGGCGGTGGCCGAGGTGGAGTTCGAGCACAACCCCATCAGGAGCAACCGGGTGCGGCCGGCCGAGTCCTTCATGATGTTCACCGCCGACAAGTGCGGCCCCGGCGCCTACAGCCTCCCCCTCTTCCTGGCTTTCGCCGATCCTATGTACTGCGCCGGGCTGATGCTGCCCCGCTTGATCAAAGGCTTCACCTTCCGCATAATCGACATGGACAACACCTCTGGCGATAGCATCATTGAGCTGAACGCGCCGGAGGACTACTACCACATCTCCATGCTGCTGCGGGACAACGAGCGGTTCGGCATCGAGTCCATCATCTCCCGCACCGACGGCGAGCAGGCGGTGTCCCTCTCCGCCACCCGGCTTCACAACATCGCCGGCGTCTACAGCGGTAAGGACGACCCGGTGGCACTGGTGCGCAACCAGGGGATCTTCCCCGCCCCGGAGGAAATCCTCATGCCTTTCACCAAAGCCCACTACGTAGGCGGCGACGCCCGCGGCTCCCACGTCATGCCCTTGATGCCCGTCCCCATCAACACCCCCGTGACGGGCTTCTACTGCCTTCCGCTTGTCTCCTGCCTCGGGTTCTCCCTGGACGCCCAGGGCCACTTCTCCGATGGCTACATCGACTTCTTTGACAACGTGGCCTGGGACCAGGTTCGCGTCAAGGCGCAGGAGAAGGCCATGGCCATGCGGGACCAGGGCTGGTCCGGCGCCGCCATGCTCCCCTACTCCGAGCTGGAGTACAGCGGCTTCCGCAACCACCTGGAGGGCCTGCTGGAGCGGTTCTCCGTGCAGAACGGGCACCAGCCGTCCGCTGCGCCGACCACCCACCGGGCCACCCCGTAGTCGCACCCGTTTGATCTACACGCAAGCCAGCGGCGCCCATTCGTCTCGGCGCCGCTGGCTTGCCCCCAAAAGGCCTCTACACAGTGTGATCGCACATGGCGAAGCAGGAGTCAATGATGCCTAAGGTTTATCTGTTTACCGACGGCAACGAGGATAGACTCCAGCTGGGGAACAAGGGCGCGAATCTGGTCACGATGACCAAACTCAATCTGCCAGTGCCGCCTGGTTTTGTTGTTTCCCTTGGCGCCTTCGCCGAGTACAAGAGGACTGGGCAGCTACCAATGAAGGAGATAGAAGCCGCTCTCAAAGCCCTCCAACGGCGCATGGGCAAGCGGCTGGGCGATCTTATGGTGTCGGTGCGTTCTTCAGGTCCTGTATCCATGCCAGGCATGATGGACACTGTTCTGAACGTTAAGAACGAGGGCCACATTATTTCCTGTATCAAGGCTGTGTTCGAGTCTGCAGACAGCGCTAGAGCGGTGGAATACAGGCGCATCAATAACATACCAGCCGAGATGGCGGGTACTGCCGCCGTCATCCAGGCGATGGTGATGGGCAATGCGGACCAGCGGTCAGGGACAGGCGTGGCCTTCACGCGTAATCCCAACACCGGCGAGAACAGCCTCTTTGGCGAGTACCTCCCCGTGGCCCAGGGAGAGGACGTGGTTTCCGGTCGCCGCACTCCGATGAACATTGAAGCCTTCCGACAGCAATTGCCTGAGGCCTATGCTGAGCTGAACAGGATAGGCCACGTTCTGGAAAACCACTACAAAGAGATGCAGGATATAGAATTCACGGTAGAGAGGGCCACCCTCTACATGCTGCAGACCCGCTCAGGAAAGCGCAGCGGCCAGGCCGCCGTGAAAATAGCCGTAGACATGGTGAAGGAAGGGCTGATCTCCACTGAGCAGGCCTTGATGCGAGTCACCCATACAGATCTGGATGCCCTGCTCCACAAACGAGTAGACCCCTCCAATACCATCAAGCCCCTCACCAAGGGTCTGAATGCAGCCCCGGGAGCCGCTACGGGCAAGGTAGTGTTTGACGTCCGCGAAGCGGTCGAGTGGGCGCAGAGGGGGCCGGTCATCCTGGTCAGACCAGAAACCAGCCCCGACGATATCGTAGGCATCCACGCCGCTACCGGCGTGCTAACGTCTCGCGGTGGCCTCACCTCGCACGCGGCCATTGTCACTCGAGCTATGGGTAAGGCCTGCGTCTGTGGGGCGTCTGAGTTGAACGTAGACCTTGGCGCCCAACAGTTCACGGTAGGAGGGCGAGTAGTAAAAAGAGGCGCCGAAATCACCATTGACGGCACCACGGGGAACGTGTACTTAGGGGCCCTACCTTTGGTGGAAGCCGCTATTTATGGAGAGTTGGACGAGCTGCTCGGTTGGGCTGACCAGAACAGGCGGCTGGGGGTCATGGCCAACGCCGACACGCCCGAGATGATACGACAGGCCATCAGGTTTGGAGCTGAAGGCGTAGGCTTGTTGCGTACGGAGAGGCAATTCAATGAGCCGGACGAGCTTGCCACCATTCGCGAGTTCATCCTGGCAGACTCGCCAGTCCATCGCTCAGAGGCCCTGGTAAAGCTACGCAAGATGCAGCGGAACGACTTTGTGGAGATTTTCAAAGCCCTGGACGGGCGCCCGGTGATTATCCGTCTCTTGGACCTGCCGCTGCATGAGTTCTTGCCCCATGAGGCCGTCCATGACCCGGGTATCAGGAGCCGCATAGAGGAACTCCAAGAGGTCAATCCTATGATGGGCCACAGGGGCGTCCGTGTGGGTGTCACCTATCCTGAACTGTACCAAATGCAGATCGATGCCATCGCCGATGCCAAAGCCGCGGTCAGCAATGCCAACGCTCTCATAATGATCCCCCAGATCATCACCGTCCAAGAGCTACTGTGGGTCAAGAAGATGGTGAAGGACCCTTCAGCGAAGGTGGGCATCATGATGGAGACGGTACGGGCCTGCATGCGCGCCGATTCCCTTGGCAGTACGGCTGCATTCTTCTCCTTTGGCACCAACGACCTCACCCAGGCAACGTACTCTTTTAGCCGGGAGGATGTGGAAAAGAAGTTCCTGCCTTACTACCTTGACCAAGGAATCTTGATGGATAATCCCTTTGAGACCATTGACGTTAACGGTGTGGGAAAGCTCATTGAAACGGCCGTCAAATCGGCCCGGAAGGCGAACCCTGACCTCAGTATCGGCGTCTGCGGCGAGCATGGTGGCGATCCCCGCTCGATACACTTTTTCCACAACGCGGGAATAAGCTACGTGAGTTGCAGCCCGTTTCGAGTACCTATCGCCAGGCTTGTGGCGGCCCAAGCGGCCCTTGACGAGAAGGACCGATTGATTCGGCTCACAAGGGACGACTGATGATAGGATGGGAGTTGCAAGCGACCGCTCGCGCTATGGTGGCCAAGGGTAAGGGGATCCTCGCCGCCGACGAGCCGGAACTCCTAGTGCGGGAGTTGTTGAAAAAGAGAGGCAAGCCACGACGCGAGGCCGCCGATAACTGACACGTTAGATCACGTTCTGACAGATTCGCTACGGCAACTGTGGATATTGTGCTGTGCTGAATGACGGAGCGAGCGGCTCTGCGGATGCGCCCAGTCACGGCCTCCCATAGCCATGGCGGAAGTCCCTCTGCTACCATAAGAGCATCTCAGCGCCGCCACAAGGACACAAGTGTCAACCAGCGGCAAGCCCAAGCTCCTCATCGCCACGGGGAACCCCGGAAAGGCCAGGGAGCTTGCGCGCGCCCTCAAGGACATCCCCCTCCGCTTTACCAGCTTGACCGAGGAGGGCATGGAGGCTACAGTAGAAGAGAGCGGGCACACCCTGGAGGCCAACGCCCTCCTCAAGGCAAGGGCCTACGGCCGGGCCAGCGGGTTGCCCACCCTGGCCGACGACTCTGGACTCGAGGTGGAGGCCCTCCATGGGGAGCCTGGGGTTCACGCCAAGGGGTACGCCGGGGAGCACGCCAGCGACGAAGAGCGGGTGCGGTTCCTCCTCTCCAAGCTGCAGGGCGTCCCCCGGGAGAAGCGGCAGGCCCGGTTCCGGTGCGTTATCGCCGTGGTGCTCCCCTCAGGCCGAGAGGGGCTGTGTGAAGGGACTGTGGAAGGTTTCATCGCGTTCGAGCCCAAGGGGACTCTGGGGTTTGGCTACGACCCCGTCTTCTACCTGCCTGAGCTCGACAAGACCATGGCCGAGTTGCCCCTGGAGGTCAAGAACACCTTGAGCCATAGAGGGAGAGCAGCGAAAAAGGCCGCCGCACTCTTGCATCACATGATCAACCAGGGGGAGCTATCGTGACCGCTGCCGTGACCCAGACCACCACCACCGACGTCTTTGGCAGACCCATGCGGGACCTGCGCATCTCCGTCACCGACCGGTGCAACTTCCGGTGCATCTACTGTATGCCCGCCGAGATCTTTGGGGAGCGTTACCACTTCCTGCCCAAGCCGGAGCTGCTCACCTTTGAGGAGATCACGCGCCTCACCAGGACCTTCGTCAAGCTGGGGGTGCAAAAGGTCCGGCTCACGGGGGGCGAGCCTCTGGTGCGGAATGACCTGCATCTGCTGGTGGCGCAGCTGGCCAAGATCAAGGGCATTGAAGACCTGACCCTCACCACCAACGGCTACCTCCTGGCCCAGCAGGCCCAGACCCTGAAGAACGCGGGGCTTCACCGGGTGACGGTGAGCCTGGACAGCATGGACGACGAGGTGTTCAAGCACATGAATGGCCGGGGCTTTGGCACAGCCCGTGTCCTCCAAGGCATCGAGAAGGCCGAGGAGGTGGGCCTCCAGCCCATCAAGATCAACGCAGTGGTCCAGCGTGGCATGAACGACCACACCATCGCGGATCTGGCGCAGTTCTTCAAAACCAAGGGCCAGATCGTCCGCTTCATCGAGTTCATGGACGTGGGGACCATCAACGGCTGGCGCATGGAGCAGGTGGTGTCCGCCGACGAGATTGTGGCGCTCATCAACGCCGTGAACCCTGTGGAGCCCATCGAGGCCAACTATCGCGGCGAGGTGGCCCTCCGCTACCGTTATCGGGATGGCAGCGGTGAGTTCGGCATCATCGCCTCGGTGACCAAGCCCTTCTGCGGTGACTGCACAAGGATGCGCCTTTCGCCGGAGGGCAAGCTGTTCACCTGCCTCTTCGCCAACGACGGCCTTGACCTCAAGGCCCCCATGCGCGCCGGCGCCACCGACGAGGAGCTGGAGGGGATAGTCGCAAGCCTGTGGGGCCGCCGCACCGACCGGTACTCCGAGGAGCGGTCCTCCATGACCCCAGACCTCCCGAGACCGAAGGTGGAGATGTACCACATCGGCGGCTAGAGTCTGCCCACCGATGAGAGCGCTCTTCTCCCTCTAGGCCGGCCCCACAAATATCGCCAGGAAGATGACGAGGAGCACCACGTAAACGATGAACCCCACCAAGGCCACGGCGACGGCCCGCCACATAGCGCGGTAGTCCAGGGCCTGGCGTATGGCGAGCACCACGGCCACCAACTGCCAAAGGGATACGATAACGAACACGGCATTCCCAACCACGGGGATGATGCCAAACACCTTCAGGACCCCCACAGACTGAGCAAATCCCATCGTGCGCGCCAACTCGCCCCAGTCAGCATGGGTCTCGGGCGTCTTGAACAGCGTGGTGCCAAACAGGTAGGTAATGAGGGCCCACAGCGCCCAGCCGCCCAGGGCCACCAGCACGCCGGCCACCAAAGCCCCAGGGTCTCCACTCTGCAACCCGCCGATGCCAGTGGCAAGGGCCACCAGGACCACCACCAGCAAGGCCTGGACGGTGGCCGACTTGTCCGCCTCCACCTCTTCGTAGAGGTCCACCTTGAGCAGGGCTGCCCGGATCATTCTTCCAATCATCGTCTTCCCCCCCTGAATGGCCACCTTGCAGGCTCTTCCGTGCCGTGGATACTATCACACCTCCTGTCTCGCCTGTCAACGCCCCCCTTTGAAGCCAAGAAACCCTTCACCCACCTGCTTGTGAGAGAAGACATACGATATACTGACCAACAGGGGTTCGACGCTCCCTTGGAGGTGACGTGCTCAAAACCACCCAGATGGCTGCCGGCATCATGGGAGGGCTGTGGGGCGTGAGCGTCTCACTGCTGCTCCTCTTCGCCGCAGGCCAGTTGGGAACACCGGTAATCCCTGTGCTCCTGGTCCTCCTCTCCCTGGGAGGCCTGGCCGGGACCCTCCGCGGAGCCAGCCGGCCTACGGTTGGGTGGACCCTCCTGCTTTGGCTGAGCACCCTGCTTGCCCTTATCGTAGCCGCATTCACCTTTTCGGTCTGGGGAGTGCTCTACACACCCACCGTCCTCCTGCTGGCCATCGCCTCTCTCCTGGCCACGGTTCGCGCCCGCTCGGCTCGCCTGACCGCCTGGCTAGAGATAGGCGTGGGTGTCGCCGGAGGCGCCTTGGGGGTGCTCACGGCAACCCTCCTGCTCACCGGCGACCTCATCGCGTCGCCGCCCCAGACCTTTGGAAGGGGCCTCTTGGGGGCCTTTTCCCTTGCCGCCCTCGTCGGCTTCGCCCTTCACGCCTGGTTGGGCTCCCGGTGGGCCCTGCTCCTCATCTGGATCAGCGCGGGTGGACTGCTGTTCGGCGCCGTGATAGGCTTCGTCATAGGGGGTATCTACTACATGCCCGCCGCTCTCTTGGTCATGGGGGCTTGTCTGGCCGCCACTGTTCGAGGGAGCCGGCGAGAGTAAGGCTGAGAGACGACAGGAGCGCGCTCTATGAACCAACGACAGCCCCACTACGAGGTGTACACCGACGGCGCCTGCAAGGGCAATCCCGGCCCAGGGGGATGGGCGGCCGTGGTGATAGCCCCCAATGGCCCGACAACCCCCCTCTCGGGCAAGGAGCCCAACACCACTAACAATCGCATGGAGCTCATGGCGGCTCTGAGGGCCCTGGAGTCCCTTCCCAAAGGCGCCCCAGTCGCCCTCTTCAGCGATAGTGCATACCTTATCAACACCATGACCAAGGGTTGGAAACGGGGGGCCAATCTGGACTTATGGGGGAGGCTGGACGCCCTGGCCAAGGACCGGCAAATCCAGTGGAGTTGGGTCCCAGGCCATGCAGGAGTCCCCGGTAACGAGTTTGTGAACGCCCTCGCCGAATACGAAACAGGGGCCAGGAAAAATCGGCCTCGCCCCGAAGAGTTCCTCCCAAAGAACAAAGGAGGCCAGATGCCCCCAGACCAACTCACCCACCTGGACGCCCAAGGGCGCGCCCGCCAGGTGGACGTCGGAGGGAAAGAGGTGACGCAGCGCGAGTCGGTGGCCAAGGGCTCCGTGACCATGAAATCCGAGACCCTGCGCCTGATGCTCCAGGGAGAGCTTGAAAAAGGGGACGCCCTGGGCGTGGCCCGACTGGCGGGGGTCATGGGCGCCAAGCTGACCCCTCAGCTCATCCCCCTCTGCCACCCCATCCCCCTGGATCAGGTGACGGTGGAGCTGGAGCCCGACGAGAAGACCAGCACCATCCACATCACCGCCACCGCCAGGGCCACCGCCCGCACCGGCGTGGAGATGGAGGCCCTGGTGGCCGTGACCACCGCCGCCCTGACCCTCTACGACATGGCCAAGGCCGTGGACCGAGAGATGCGCATCCAGAACGTGCGGCTCGTGAGCAAGCGAGGCGGTAAGAGCGGCGCCATCGTCCTGGAATAAGAGCTCATGGAGGTTCTCCCAGGCGTCCACTGGATCAGAGGTGTTCGAGGGGGCAACGTCTTTCTGCTGGAGGCACCCCAGGGGCTGACCCTGGTGGACGCCGGCCTACCGGGCAGCCATGGAAAGATTCTCCGCTTCATTGGCTCCATGGGGCGGCGCCCCGAGGAGCTCCGGGCCGTCATCATCACTCGCAGCCATCCCGACCACATGGGCAGCGCCTCCGCGCTTCGCCGGCGCACAGGGGCTCAGGTTTAGGCCCATACCGGTGAGACCGATGAGAAACACCAGGGCAACCCCGTGCTGACCCAGTGGAGCACCCCTCGACTACTGAGAGGGTGGCTCTTCCCCAAGGCGCCTGCCGGCCGCCTGCTGGAAGACGGCGATGTGCTGCCAGTCTTGGGCGGCCTGCGGGTCATTCATACCCCCGGCCACACGCCAGGGAGCATGTGCCTCCTGCTGGAACGCCACCAGGCCCTCTTTGTCGGAGACATGCTGCTGAGCAACGGCAAGCGCCTGAGCCGTTCCCTCTTCTTTCCCGGCTCCAATGCTCAAGACTACCGGCAGTCCCTCCATCGCCTGGCTGCTTTGGAGTTCCAGGCAGTGCTGCAGGGGCACGGCCCGCCCTGTCTGCAGGAGGGGCCCTAGCGGCTTCACACCCTACTCGAACTGTACTCCACGGCCAAGCCCGGCTGGTGGCGCGCTATTCGCAACGTCCCCGGCCTCATGAAGTTGGCCCATCATGGAGCACCGGCGATGACCCTCGCCCTGGAGGCTCGGGGCCTCACCAAGCACTATGGCAAGGCCCGGGGTATCGAGGCCATGGACCTCCAGGTGCGCTCAGGAGAGGTGTTCGGCTTCCTGGGCCCCAACGGCGCTGGAAAGACCACCACCATCCGCCTCGCCCTGAACCTCATTCGCCCCACACGAGGCGCCATCCAGGTCCTGGGCCTGGACGCCCGCCGCGATGCAGTCCAGATCCACCGCCGGGTCGGCTACCTGCCCGGCGAGCTCGCCCTCTACGACACCCTCACCGGCGGGGAGCTCCTTCGGTACCTGGCCAACCTGCGAGGCGGCGTGGCGTGGCCCTACGTTGAAAATCTGGCTGAGCGGCTGGGCTGCAGCTTTACCCAGCGCATCGCCACCCTCTCCACCGGCAACAAGCACAAGGTAGGCCTGATCCAGGCCTTCATGCACCGGCCAGAACTTCTCATCCTGGACGAGCCCACCGTGGGCCCGGACCCCCTGATGCAGCAGGTGTTCCACCAACTGGTGGACGAGGCGAAGGCCGACGGGCGGACGGTGTTCCTCTCCTCCCACAACCTGGCCGAGGTAGAGCGCATCTGCGACCGGATGGGGATCATTCGAGAGGGCAGGCTGGTGGCCGTGGAGCGCGTGGAGGCCCTGAAGGCCCGGGCCCTCCGCCACCTTGAGATTCATTTTGCCTCTCCTGTACCCTCTGAGGCCTTCACCAACCTGCCAGGAGTGCGCGACGTACAGATGCAGGACGCCGTGGTGCGCTGTGCCGTCACCGGCAGCGTGGACGCGGTCATCAAAGCCGCCGCTCGCTTTGAAGTAGTGGACATCGTAAGCCACGAGCCCAATCTTGAAGAGGTGTTCCTGGCATATTACAGTGGAGACGCGGGCCATGTTGCGTAACGTGCTCTTGAAGACCCTGCGCGACTACCGCCGTTCCCTCCTGTGGTGGGGGATAGGCCTGGCGGCCTACACGACCATCGAGTTGCTCTTCTACCCCAGCTTTCGGGACTTCCCCGGCCTAGAGGAGATGGTCCGGCAACTCCCCAAAGAGATCATGGCCCTATTCGCCGGTGACGTGGCCAGCTTCTTCTCACCCAAGGGATTCCTTCACGACCAGCTCTTCTTCCTTTTCGTCCCCCTTCTGTTCATCGCCTTCACCGCCGCCTTTGGGGGCGCCGCCATCTCCGGAAAGAAGGCCCGGGGCACCCTGGACCTGCTCATGACCCACCCCATCGCTCGCTGGCAGGTGGTGCTCCAAAAGTTCGGAGCCATGGCCCTGGCCACACTTGCCCTGGGGGGCATCTTCTGGATAGCGATGGCTGCCGTCTCCGTGGCCGTGGTCATGGAGGTCAGCCCGTGGCGGCTGGCCCAGGCCACCTTCAGCGTCGTCCTCCTGGCCCTGGCCTTCGGAAGCATCGCCCTGGCCCTGGGGGCCTACCTCTTAAACGCCCTGGCGCCCGTGGTAGAAGCCCTGCAGCCCTATCACACCCTCTCCCCATTCCACTGGTACATCGGCAGCGACCCCCTTGTGCAAGGACTCAACCTCCTCCATGTGGCGTCGCTTCTTGGCCTGGCCCTGGGGGCGTTGGCCCTGGACCTCCTGGCCTTTCAGCGGCGCGACATCGCGGTGTAGGCAGGGGCAGGGTGTCCCCTGCACCCACGCTATGGAGCGCATATTGTGGCCTACCATCTCTGCCATCATTGTAGGGGCGCAGCATGCTGCGCCCCTACGTCAGCACAAAAACCATGCCCATGCTACGGGCGTTGTGCCGACCTGAGACCCCTGCCTGGAAGCAGGGTGATACTCCAACAGCCTACTAGCTGGAGGCCTCTGCTATAATAGCGTGGAGGCCTTTGTCCACGGGATGAACCATGGGCAGCTACCGCTTCCTGGAGCACACCGGCAAGACGGGCAACGAGGTCTGGGGCAAGGGATGAGGCGACTGGGCCCTGGGGATCTGAGTCGTCCGTAGAAAGCACCGCTGGGCAGGACAACCTGCCCTTTTCTGTGAACACGAGAGGTCTATGGCAAAAGAGCAGGAGGTTCCCTTCGGCATGAAGGTCCACCAGGGCCAGAACGGCATCTGGGTGGAGGTCCAGTGCGCCCACCAGAACGGCGTCCTCTACGCCGTCCCCGCCGAGGCCAGTTGGGTATGCACACAAGACCTCCTCCACGCCCACGCCCTGGCGGGATTCTTCCAGGAGCTGGTCTCCCTGGACGACCCCAGGGTGTACGGGTTGATGCAGCGGTGGGGACTGTACTTTCGTCCCCGGCCCATCGCCAAGACGGAGGAGCAGCGCTAACCATGGCCTCCTCCCTCTGGCGTCCGCCTATCTGGAGGCGACGATTCCAAGTGCAGACGAGCCCGCGGCGCC
>SHYH01000050.1 GCA_009692865.1 Dehalococcoidia bacterium | reverse complement strand
AGAGACCTCCGGAGAACGCCTCAGATAGCCCTCCCGCTGGAGAGCCCTGAGGTTGTAGTCCACCACGGAGGTGGAGCTAATATCACATCCCCCCTGGATGTCACGCACAGAGGGGGGATAGCTGTGCTCCTGAAGAAACTGCCGGAGGAACTCCAGAATGCGTCGTTGCTTAGGGGAAAGCTGCCTCATCCCTATAAACCTCCCTCAAGAGCAAGCTCCCGGAGTGGAACACAAGTTCTGAACCAGGCTACCACAGGGGCTCTCCTGCGTCAACAGGGAGAGGGCTGCTTTCGCTACGAGTTTGCCTCGGTTTGTTGCCGCGCCTTGTTGAGGAGCTTGGCAAGACGGGACTTGCGACGGGCGGCGTTGTTGGCGTGGACCACCCCCTTCTGAGCCACCTTATCCAGGAGCGCTTGGGACACCTGGACCGCCTTAGCGGCCTCCTCCAAGTTCCCCGCCCCAACAAGCCGCCTCGCCTTTGCAACCTCTGTCTTGGCAGCGGTGCGCAAGGGACGATTCTGCACCCGCTTCCGCTCGGACGACCGACCCGACTTCTGACTAGGCACGCCTTAAACCTCCCTAACATAAGCTATGCTGCGCCATGAACACCAGTGCGAAGATCTCGGGAGCTACTGATGCCCTTTCCCTCGAAGGGGCATCGGTGACCTCCCTGTCCGCGTGACGCTGATAAACCCCTCCACCCCATCTAACTTGGAGAAGAGCCTGCTGAGCTGCGCCAGTCCGGTGGTGTGGAGGGTCAGATCCACGACAAAGGTGCTATCGTCACGTTTCCGTGTGACGATAGCGGCAATGTTGACCCTCTCGCCGGAGACAACCGTTGTGATATCCCTCAGGAGCCCCACCCTGTCCCACGCCTCAAGCCGCACTCGAGCCGGGTACAGCTCCTTGCTATCACTCCAGTTCACCGCGATGATGCGCTCAGGCTCGTCCTCGTTGAGGATGTTCGTGCAGTCCCTCCTGTGGATGGTCACGCCGCGGGCCCGCGTCACGTAGCCCACGATCTCGTCGCCAGGCAAAGGGCTGCAGCAGGGGGCCATCCTACTCAACAGAGACCCCACGCCCATCACTTCCACCCCAGAAGCCGGCCCTGTCAAGGGCAGGGAGGTCTTCGTCTCATCGGCTGGCTTCTGATGCTCCGTGAGGCGAGCCGTCACCTGAGCTGTGGACATGGCCCCGCTCCCCAGGGCCAGGAACAGCTCCTCCACCGTGTCCACCCGCAACAGATGGGCGACCTCCTCCTCCTTGAGGCCCAGACGCAGACGCTTCAGCTCCCGGTGCAGCAGGTCCTTCCCCCGTTGCACATTGGCCTCCCGGGCCTGTCGGTGGAACCAGGCCCGGATAGCCTGCCGAGCGCCGGCCGTCTTCGTGAAGCCCAGGTGAGGATTGAGCCAGTCCAAACTGGGCCCCCGCTCCCCCTTGAAGACCATGATCTCAATGGTGTCGCCGTTCTGCACCTGATAGGTCAGGGAGACCATCTTGCCGTTAACCTTGGCGCCAATGCAGCGATGCCCCAGGTCCGTATGGACCCGGTAGGCGAAGTCCAGGGACGTGGACCCCGCGGGCAGCTCTTTCACATCCCCCTTCGGTGTGTAGACAAACACCTGGTCCCTGAAAAGGTCCATCTTCACGGTCTCCAGGAACTCCTCGGCCCCGCTCACCTCCCGCTGCCACTCCAGGAGCTGACGAAGCCACGCCATCTTCTGCTCGTAGCCCGGGTCGCCGGCCCCGCCCTCCTTGTAGCGCCAGTGAGCCGCCACCCCATACTCGGCCAGCCGATGCATTTCGTGGGTGCGAATCTGTAGCTCCAAAGGGGTGTTGCCCAGGCACATCACAGCGGTGTGGAGGGACTGGTACAGGTTCTCCTTGGGAACGGCTATGTAGTCGTCAATCTGCCCGGGCAGAGGGCGCCATAGCTGATGCACCACCCCCAAGGCGCCGTAGCACTCCTGGACGCTCTCCACCAGGACACGAACCGCATACAGGTCGTAAATCTGCCCGAACTCTTTCCCCTGGGCAGCGTACTTCTGAATCTTCTGGTGGATGCTGTAGATCTGCTTGGGACGTCCCGTCACCTCGGCATGGACGCCTGCCTTGGCCATCTCCCGCTGCAGGATTTCCACCACCTGTTGAATGTACCGCTCCCGCTCGACCCGATTGGTGGCCAGCAGGCCCGCGATGCGCTGGTGCTGCTCAGGGTCCAGGTGCCGGAAGGCCAAGTCCTCCAACTGCCACTTGACGTCCCAGATGCCCAACCGGTGGGCCAGGGGAGCGTAGATGTCCAGGGTCTCCTGAGCGATGGCCAGCCGCCGCTCCTCGGGGAGAGGCCCCAGGGTCTGCATGTTGTGGAGGCGGTCTGCCAGCTTGATGAGGACCACTCGAATGTCCTCGGCCATGGCCACGAGCATCTTACGTAGGTTCTCGGCCTGGCGGGCTGGGTCCTGGGTGCTCCGGCTACCGTCACGCCGCTCCACCTGGGCCAGCTTGGTCACCCCGTCCACCAGCTTATCTACCTCGGCGCCAAACCGCTGCTTCAGAACCTCCCGCGGCACCCCGCAGTCCTCCACCACGTCGTGAAGGAGGGCGGCGGCGAGCGCAGTGGCGTCTAGGCGAAGGTTCACCAAATAGAGGGCGGTGCTTACCGGGTGCTCAATGTAGGGCTCCCCCGACACGCGCCGCTGCCCCCGATGGGCCTCCTCGGCGAACCGGTAGGCCTCCTCCACGAAAGCCACCCGCTCTGAAGGTAGGCAGCTTCGCACCGCCTCCAGGAGCTGCTGAACGCTGGTCAATTCGAGTACGCCGGTCATCGCTAGGGCTCCAGGGCGCTTTGCGTCAATTGCCCCTAGTATACCGCACACAGGGGTGCGCACACATCCCCAGGTCGCTCTAGCTTTGTTCTCCTTGCACCCTGTATCTGACAGCCCTATAATGGCCGTGCAATCAACCCGGTAGGTGCGAATGCCGCCCATGGCGCTGGCCCCCCAACACGATGCAAGCCCTTCCCCCTACGCCATTGAGACCAAGGGACTGGTCAAGCGGTACGGACGCACCTCTGCCCTGAGGGGCGTGGACCTGGCGGTGCCCTGGGGCGAATGCCTCGCCCTCTTGGGCGCCAACGGGTCGGGCAAGACCACGCTGATTAGAGCGCTTGCCGCCCTGGTGAGGCCCACGGAGGGTGAAGTGCGCATTGCCGGCAGAGACCCCTTCAAAGGCGCGCCAGGCCTCCGGAGGCTCCTGGGAGTGGTGACCCACCAGCCCTTCCTCTACCAGGACCTGACGGCCTATGAAAACCTCCTCTTTTACGGCCGGATGTACGGGATAAGCGACCAAGAGGACCGGATCCAACAGATCAGCGGGCTCCTGAGGGTGGAGGCGCACCTGCACCGAAAGGTGCGGACCCTCTCCCACGGCACCCAGCAGCGCCTCTCCCTGGCCCGGGCCCTGCTCCACGACCCGCCCATCCTGCTTCTGGACGAGCCGGAGACGGGGCTCGACCAGGAGGCCCAGCAGATTCTGGAGAGACTGCTCAAAGACCGACCCCCAGGTCGCACGGTGGTGCTGACCACCCACAGCCTGGAGCAGGGCCTCGCAGTGGGCAGCCGGGTGGCCCTTCTGGACCGGGGCCGCATCGTCTACCAGGAGCAACGGGACCTCTTGGACGCGGGAGGGCTTCGGGCCCGCTATGCCCACCTGGTAGGAGCAACGCCGTGAGAGAGTTCTGGGTCCCCGTAGCCACCATCGCCTGGAAGGACCTGCTGCTGGAGCTTCGCACCAAGGAAATCGTCACCTCGGTCCTGGTCTTCGCCCTGGTGGCCGTGGTGGTGTTCTACTTTGCCCTTCGTCCCACGCCCCAGACCATCGGCTTCGTTGCCCCTGGAGTCCTCTGGGTCGCCTTCACCTTCGCCGGGTCCCTGGTCATGATGCGCACCTTCGTCCTGGAGAAGGAGCAGGGAAGCCTGGAGGGCCTGATGCTCTGCCCCGTCAGCCGGGACGTCCTCTACTTTGGCAAACTCATCAGTGGGTTCCTGTTCATGCTGGTGGTGGAGGCGGCCATCCTGCCCGTCTTTAGCGTCCTCTTCGACGCCCCCCTTCTAAATCCTGCCCTCTTCGGCGTGCTGGTGCTGACGACCCTGGGGTTCGCGTCCGTAGGCACCCTGTTCTCCGCCATCTCCGTCAACACCCGCTCCCGGGAGATCATGCTGCCCATCCTGTTCTTTCCTATGGTGGTGCCTGTGCTCATAGCGGCGGTGGCGGCGACGGCCATCGTGCTGGACGGCGCCAGCCAGGAGCGCCTGGGGCAGTGGCTCGCCTTTTCCGGGGCCTTCGCCGCCATCTTCGTCACCCTCTCAGCCCTCCTGTTTGGGTACACTCTAGAGGAGTAAGGACTTGAACGAAAACCGGCTTTACAAAGAACTTGCCTACCTTTGGCCGTTGATCAGCCCGCCTGAGGAGTATGCCAAGGAGGCCGGCTACTGGCGCAACGCCCTGCGGGCCAAGCTGGGCCCAGGGCGGCACCCAATCCTTGAGCTGGGCGTAGGCGGAGGCCACAATCTGTCCCACCTGACCTGGGAGTTCCAGGCTACCGCTGTGGACATCTCCAAGGAGATGCTTTCCCTCTCGATGAAGCTCAACCCCGGCGTGGAGCACATCGTTGGAGATATGCGGAGCGTCCGCTTGGGGCGCACCTTCAAGGCCGTCATTGTCCACGATGCCATTGACTATATGCTCACCGAGGCAGACCTACGGGCCGCCTTTCAGACCGCACGGGCCCACCTGAAGGAGGGGGGTGTTTTCATCACGGCGCCCGACTGTTACCCCGAGAACTTCCCAGGGACCCAGGTGTGGCACCGGACCTTCCGCAGAGATGGGCTGGAGGTTACCTTCATCGAATACGAGACGGACCCCGATCCAATGGACACCACCACCGAATCCATGTTTCTCTACCTCATAAAAGAACAGGGCCGGCTCAGGGTTGAGCAGGACCGGCACGTCTCAGGCCTCTTCCCACTGGAGACCTGGCTGAGGCTACTGGGGGACGCGGGCTTCAAGACAGAACAGTGGCCCTATCCTGTCCACGACGACGGACGCGAGGCCCACCTTCTCGTCAGCACCTTGCAAGGCTAACATTGTTCTTGGAAGGTTCTAGCAGGATGCGGGATAAGAGGGGCGCAGAGGGGCGAAGTCCCTTCGACGGGGGTCTGGGGGTGTCCCCCGTGGGCTCGCCCCCGCCTACACTGGCCATCGCCAATGCCGGCCGGCCAGGGCGACGCTACGTTGATTTGTTAGACATTGAGATCAGTAGGAAGAGAGGTCATTAATCATGCGGGCCGCAGCGGCAGTGACTCTAGGGTGGGTTTGGGTGGCGCTCAACGCTTTAAGTGCAATATATGCGCTCTCTAAAACCGGCTTGGGCGTCATGTGGTTCGCAGAATTGTTAGTGGTTGCTTTGTTGGCCAGTCCAGGTGCCCTTCTTGTCGCGTGGGGACGGAGGAGGCCACAGCGGTACGAGGAGTTCATGCAGCTCGCCAAGCAGGTTCTGCTCCCCATCACCGGCGTCATGATGCTGCTGACCCTCTCGATGGTCTTTCTCTGGGTGCCCACCGACGCCAACCTGGGGGTGTCCCAGCGCATCTTCTACTTTCACGTGCCCCTGGCCATCATGAGCCTCCTACCCCCCTTCCTGGTCTCCCTGTCCAGCATCGGGTATCTGTGGCGGCGGAACGAAGGGTGGGACGCCCTCAGCCTCTCCGCAGTGGAGGTAGGCGTGCTCTTCACCACCCTGACGCTGGCCACCGGCTCCATCTGGGCCAGGCCCACCTGGGGAGTGTGGTGGCGGTGGGACCCCATGCTCACGACCTTCTTCATCCTGTGGCTCATGTACCTGGGCTACCTGCTGCTGCGGGCCTACGCGCCTTCTCCAGACCAGGGCGCCCGCTACTCGGCCGTCCTTGGAATCGTGGGCTCGGTGAACTCGGTTATCGTCTACATGGCGACGGTGTGGTGGAACACCCAGCACCCGGAGAAGGTGGTGGGACCCGCCGCCGAGGCAGGAAGCCTAGACGCTCGCATGGGCGTGGCGCTCCTGGTGGCCTTTGCCACCTTCGCCCTCCTCTTTGCCTACGTGCTGCTGGAGCGCCTCTCCTTACGGCGTGACGAGGCTCAGGTAGAGGTTTTGCGGGCACAGCTGGAGGAGGCGCGGTAGCACTTCGTTGCTCATAGGAGAGCCGACGCCGCATCGTTCACTATGCGGCATGATGCCGCAGCCTTTAGGCTGCGGTCTCGAAATGACCCAAAACAGCCATCAAGGACGAGCAAAGGGTGAGAGTTCTTTCGGAGAGGTCTGGGGAACCGTTTCTTGCAAGAAACGGTTCCCCAGAAGCCCTTCCCAAAGAACCTGCAACACTCAACGAAACGAGAGGAGATGATGTGAGAAAGAAAAAGGCGCTCTGGCTGGGGGTGCTGGCGCTGCTGGCGCTTCCCTGGGTGGCAATGTGGGCACCCCATCCCTTCACCACCTCGACCCCAGAAGGGACCGTCTCCCTCCAGTCCTGGCCAGACCACCATCTCGCGCTACCGACGGACCAGGCGGAAGGGGAGGACACTAAGGCCCAGGCCAATTTGCCCTTCCTCTTTGCGGTCTACACCATCACCTGGATCGCCTTCTTTGGGTACGCCTTCTACCTCTCCCGTCGCCAAGCCGAGCTTCGGCAAGAGATTCAGGCCCTGCAAGAGGAGGTAGCACGTCGCAGGCAGCAATCGAGCCAATGAGACCACGCCCCAGGGCTTGCCTCTCTTGCCACCGGGAGGAAAGGCCGATAAGATAGCAGTTGAGCAGCCTGTTTCGAGTCGTCTAGAGCTAACCAAGGCATGGCTACCGGGACTACGCCAAAAGAAGGCATCGCCCTGCCGCCCGCCTCGGCGGGAGGGCAGCGGCTCAAGCTGGCCATCGCGGCCACGGTGCTGGCCGTCGCCTTCGGGTACTTCGCCTTCACCGCCTTCCAGAGCGCCAAGGTGTACTACGTCACCGTCGGCGACGTGCTCGCTCAATCCCCCCAAGGCCAGATGGTCCGAGTGAGCGGCAAGCTGGCCCCCGACTCCTTCCAACGGACCCCGGGGGAGACCCTGGCCCTCTTCTCCCTCACGGATGGCAGCCAGGCGCTCAAGGTGCAGTATGACGGCGTGATCCCCGACCTGTTCTTCAACCCCCAATCGGACATCGTGGCCGAGGGAGCCAACCAGGGCAACGGGACCTTCCTGGCCTCCGCCATTCTGGTCAAGTGCCCCTCCAAGTACGTCGCCGTCCAGGAGAGCTGAGGGCAAGCCGAGTCCCACCATCCGCAACCTTTTGCCATGACACAAGAAGGCCACCCCAAAGGGGGTGGCCTTCTTGTGTTGGTTCAGGCAGATGTCTAGCTCACCTTGAAAAGGAAGGAGTCGAGGAGCTGCTCCACGGACTGGGTCCTCGCCTTGGCCCAGGCCTCCCCCATGCGCTTGTCCAAGGGCTTGGAGTTCTCTTGCTTGTAGATCACCCCCAGGGGAATGCCACCCGAATGAATCACCCGGTGGGCAGCGGCCCTGTCCGTGGGATCGTGTTCCGCAGGAATGTCCCAGGCCACCGGCGCCATACCCTTCTTAGGGTTCCCTTTCAGTATCTCGTAGTTATCGTTGTAGGTGGTGCAGGGCGACTGGACGTGGACAATGGCAAAGCCGGGGTGGTGCATGGCCTGGCTCATCAGGTTGCCCAGCGGCCTAATCTTGGTGGAGATACCCGAGGCGATGAAGGATGCCCCCAAAGTCAGGTACAGGTCGAGGGGATTGAGGGCGCCCTCCACCTTGCCGTAGGGCGTGGTGGGAGTAACGACGCCCATATCCGTGGTGGGAGAGCTCTGCCCTTTGGTCAAACCGTACACGGCGTTGTCCATGATGATTGCCGTGACGTTCAGGTTCCTCTGGGCCTGGGGGGCGATGTGCTCCATGCCGATGCTGAGGAAGTCGCCGTCCCCTGCCACGATGACCACGTTCAGATCCGGTCGGCCCATCTTGATGCCGAAGGAGATGGGAAGGGTCCGGCCGTGGATCCCGTGGATCCCGAAGGGCTGCGGCCCCTCCAGCAAGTGGACCATATTGCCGGAACACCCAATTCCGGCCACCACCACGGTATTCTCAATGGACTGACCTGTCTGGGTGATCCAGTCGGCCACGGCGTACTCCAACGACCGGCGCACACCAAAATCGCCGCAACCGGGGCACCACTTGAAATCGTACTCTTCGTTCTTGCTCGTCATACCCTTACCATTCCTCCTTGCGCAGCACGCACCCGTTCCGTTACTTGATCCACCAGGTCCTGCACCTTGAAGGGCAGGCCTGTGTACTGGGTAATGCTCTCGGCCCTCACCCCCAGGGACCTAAGGTAGGATCCAAACTGCCCCAGGTAGTTCAACTCCGGCACCAGGACCAGCTCCTTTTGCCGCAGCTCCTCCAATAGCTTAGCGGGGAGGGGATGGAGGTACATGGTGTAGTACCACCCCACCTTCTGCCCCTGGGCCATCAAGATGTCATAGGCCTCCTGCATGGACCCTTTGGACCCGCCCCAGGGCATGACCGCTATCGGCGCCTCACGGTGCTTTGCCTCGTAGGTGCTGTCCTGGAGGAGCTTCAACTTGTTGAAGCGCCGCTCGGTCATCTGAACGTGGCGGTCAGGCCGGTGGGTAGTGTCCCCCATGGGATCGTGCTCACTGGCGTTGGCCACATAGGACCCGGAGCCACCAGGGACCGGCATGGGGCTCACGGTAGACGCCTCGTACCGAAGGTACCCGTTGTTCCCGCTGTAGACCAACCTCTTCTCCACCACCACCTTGCCCAGGTCCGGGCGAGGTACGTTCTGGGCCCGCTCCGAGAGCATTTGGTCGCTGAGCAGGATGACAGGGCCCTGGTACCGCTCGGCCCAGTTGACGGCCGCGATGGCCGCGTAAAAGCACTCCTCCACCGTCCCGGGGGCGATGATAGGCAGAGCCTGGTCCCCGTGGGCGGGGTGGAGGGCGGCAAGGAAGTCCGACTGTTCCGTCTTGGTGGGAAGCCCCGTGGCCGGTCCTCCTCGTTGCACATTCACGATAACGACGGGTATCTCCGCCATCCAGGCCATGCCAATGCCCTCGCTCATGAGGGACATACCCGGCCCTGAGGTGGAGGTCATGGCCTTTTTCCCAGCAAAGCCAGCCCCCACGATGGCGTTGATGGACTCAATCTCCGAGCTGGCCTGGTAGACGAACCTGCCAGGCCCCGTTAGGTTCCGCTCCATGAACACCAGGATGGTAGTGGCCGGGGAGATGGGGTAGCCAACGAACACCTCCACCCCCGCCGCCACAGCCCCCAAGGCGAGGAGGTCGTTCCCCTTGATCATGACCTGGGTGTACTTGGGCTTCACCGGAGAAGCCAGCTCCCCCAAGTTAAAGCCGCTGGCACGGGCAGCCTCTTCGCCTAGAGACAGGGCCTTGATGTTGGAGTCGATGATCTCCTGATCGTTGGCCCGGCCCCTCCTGAAGCGCGCTACCACGAAGTCCTGCAGATAGCTCTGAGGCCAGTTCACCAGGTGCGCAATGGCGCCCAGGACCACCATGTTGGAGGCCCGAGGGTTGCCGGTGGACTTCCCCAGCTCTTCAAAGGGCATCCCGAAGCTGTGCCCATCCGGCTCTAGCTGGAACTCCTCAGAATTATAGACGATGACACCCCCCTCCCGCACCTCCCCCTTATGGCCCTCATACGCCGCATGGTTAAAGGCCACCAAAACGTCCAGTTCGTCCCCGGCGCTCAGCGCAGGGGTGATGGCGATCCGCGTTTGACACCAAGTGGGCCCCCCTTCGATTTGAGAGGGAAAGGTCGAAAAGGTCTGGGAGTGGTACCCCACCTGGGCCGCTGCCTGCGCCAGACCCTCCCCAGCGGTCACCATACCCTGGCCGCCTTCGCCTGCAAACCGAACCACAAAGTCCTTCTTCTTTTCCAACGAGCGCCTCCTCCGACGAGAAGTGCCTACAAAAGAGACTGTCTGCCTCTTTTCTGTTTCCCTACCTGAATCCCACTCGGCCCCCCTAACCGGCTCCCCCTAACGGGGCACTCGCCCTCTCCCAACCTTCAGAAACGGATACCATTCCCGACTGTAGCAGTGCACGGAAAGAGTTGTCAATATCCGCCACCAGGCCTTTAGCTACGACGAAATCAATTGTGAAAGATTTCGTTAATCTTTGTGAAAACTTTCGCAATTCGTTGCCCCCGCTGGGAAGCCTCTCCTGCATCACCGAAGACGCCCCGCAGCTACCACCACACCCACCAACAACCCCACCACGCCATTGACAGGGGTCAAGGCCAGCCCTCCCATTCCCACCAGCATGGCCAGGGCCACACCGAGAGCAGCGACGCCCTGCAGCCCCCTCCCTCGTTTTCCCCGCGCTGCCCACCCAACCCCCTCCCCTACCGCATAGCCCAGGGCAAACCCTAGTGCGATCATACCCAGGAGACTGAAAATCAGGATGGGCGCCACCCGAGCCAGGAACCAAAGGGCAACCCCCCCCAGGGCACCGACCAGGAGCGAGGCGCCCAAGGCCTGAAGGTAGAGGAAAGGAGTCACGTCGTATTGAGGCAGAGCAACAGAACGTCCGTGAGTGGGGCAGAAGAGCCCTACATCAGACCGCACCTGGCAACGGTAGCAGATAGGGGTTCCACACCGAACACAGGTGGCAAAGGTCTCGTTCCGGGGGTGACGTGCACACTGCACACGTCACCCCTTGGGCCCCTTGGCCATGGGTTGACGAGTCACCCATTGCCTCCGGTCGCTGATATCACGGTCGTACACCAAACGGTTCAGAAGGACCTTCCTGCAAGACAGTCCAGGGGAGAGAGGCTCCCAGTTCCCCATCAACCGCTTCACCATGAGGAGGGCCAGCAGACCAGTGCCTTCGAGCACCACATGAGGCGGCTGTCCCAAGACCAGGCTGGCCAAAGGGACCAGGGCGGCCCCTATGCCCAACCACAAACCTGAATCTCGGAAGAGCAGGCCCAGCAGGATGAAGATGAAGAAGAACCCTACCACGGAAGCAGGAGCGCCCAGCCCCAGGAGCACACCCCCAGCAGTGGCGACCCCTCTGCCTCCCGTAAACCCCAGATAAAGGGACCAGTTGTGACCTATCACCGCCGCCAGCCCCACCAACAACTGGGCCTCCACCCCCATTCCCAGCCAGCGGAGGGCTGCCACAGGCAACACACCCTTCATCACGTCCACCAGGCCCACCCCAAAGAGAGCTGCCTTCCCCATGTGCACGGCGGCGTTGGAGGCCCCCACATTGCCGCTCCCGTACCGGCGCAGGTCTATCCCTTTGACGATCCGAACTGCTACATACGCCGTGGGCACAGAGCCTAAGAGGTAGGCGCCCAGGAGGGCCAGCACCAGGAACAGTCCTTGTGTCATTCTTTTCGCCTAGCCTTGCCGGCTCCTAGCAGGCTGTGGAAAAACCCTCTTCGACCATCCCCCCACCCCCTGCCTGGCCAGGCAGGGGGTGGGGATTGTATCTGGGGGTATCCCCCCAGACCCCCACCAGAGGGGCGAAGCCCCTTTGGACCCCCCTTTTTCATCACGCCCCTAGAGCCCCCAAGCACCGAAGAGGTGACGGCGCCTGCAAAAACTT
>SHYH01000049.1 GCA_009692865.1 Dehalococcoidia bacterium | reverse complement strand
GGGGGAGCCGTGCCTAGCCCCCTTGCATCCTGGCGAAGAAGAGGCTACAATGATCTTGGCTCTTTGGTGACTGAAGCGAGGCGGACCCACCCGTTCCCATCCCGAACACGGAAGTGAAACACTTCAGCGCCGACGATACTGAAGGGGCAACTCTCTGGGAAAATAGGTCGTTGCCAGGGGGCCACTAGAAAGACAACAGCTTAGTGCCGTTGTCTTTCTGTTTTAAGGGCAGGGCGCGCCACCGACCAGGGCACAGCCCTGGACCCACCCTACGGCAGGCATCTGGCAGCTTACCTGCTATGCTCGGCCCTCATCCTGTCATTCCGAGCTTAGCGAGGAATCTAGGACATGTGGCGGTAAGAGGGGCGAGAGAGCTATCTGGAGTGCACCGCCCTAGATTCCTCGGCCCCCTTGCCAGGGGCCTCGGAATGACATGCTTCGCAGAGGATGTCCTCGGCCAGCCCAGCGTAGGCAGCGTGTCCCCTGCACCCACGCTCAGTAAGGTTATTCGCCGCTGGGCCGCTCGCTCTGAGCTCCGACTTCTTCGGAGTGACGATGAGCGAAGCATCATGGGGCCTGTCGAAAGGTCACCATGAGCAGCTTTTCATACCGCTCGTTTCCGCAAGGAAGCACCCGGAGGGACACTAGGGAGCCCATCAAAAAAACCCGGAGACCCCTTTCCTTAGGATCGCCGTTCTGGTACCATCGGCTTCAAGGTGGTGAGTTCAGGGCAGACAGCCGAGTCGCCCACACCCTGGCTGTAGCGGTCAGGCCTCTTCGATGGCTCCAATGCCGTTGCCGGCCTTTGCACTCCTCCCTATAGTTACCTATAATGGAAGATGCGTAGGGCAAGAAAGAAGGTTCGGTTTGTACGTGTCCGATCAGCAGTCAACCTCAATCGGCCAGAGCATGGAGCAGCTCCTGGAAGAGACCACGAACGCTCCGGCCCTTCAGCGGGGGGACGTTGTGGAAGGCGTGGTCATGCACATTGAGCACGACTCCATCCTGGTGAGCATCGGCCACAAGGCGGAGGGGGTGATTCCCGGCCGCGAGATGCGCAATATGAGCCCCGAAGAGCTGCTGGCCATCCGGGTAGGCAACACGGTGGTGTGCACGGTGCTCCGCCCCGAGACGGAGGACAGCCCGGCCATTCTCTCCTTGGACCTAGGCCGCGAAGAGGTGGGATGGCGTACGCTGGAGCGCCACCTCCAGACCGGGGAGCTGCTGGAGGCCAAAATCATAGGGGCGAACCGGGGGGGTGCCCTCGTCCAGGTCGAGGGGACTCAAGGGTTCGTGCCGCTCTCCCATTTGGTGCTCCCAGCTCAGGGCAGCCCTGAGGGGGATAGTCCGGCGGCCCGACGCGTCGGGGAGACGGTGAAGCTCAAGGTGCTGGAGGTGGACCGAAGGCGGAAGCGGGTGATTCTTTCGGAGCGTGTGGCCCTTCAAGAGCGGAGGCAACAGAACAAGGAACACCTCTTAGAGGAGCTCCGGGAGGGGGAGGTCAGGGCAGGGCGAATCTCAGGCATCGCGCCCTTTGGCGCCTTTGTAGACCTGGGGGGCGCCGACGGACTTATTCACATCTCGGAGTTGTCATGGGGCTCGGTGGCGTCGCCGGAAGAGGTGGTTCACTTGGGCGATGAGGTGCAGGTGCAGGTCCTCAAGGTGGACCGGGAGCAACGGCGCATCGCCTTGAGCCTGCGGAGGCTTCTGCCGGAGCCGTGGGCTACCGTTACACAGCGGTACTACGTAGGGCAGTTGGTCACTGGAACAATCACGAAGCTGGCGCAGTTCGGCGCCTTTGCCAAGGTGGAGGACGGAGTGGAAGGGCTAATACACATCTCGGAGTTGGGTAGGAGCCTGATTCACCATCCCAGGGAGGCGGTTCAGGAGGGGGATGTGTTGACCCTGAAGATCCTGAGCATTGATCCGGAACGCCGGCGTTTGGGACTGAGCCTGAAGGAGGCTGAGGAGGAGCTCAGGCCTTAGGGCTTGGCTACCACCTCCAGAGACCCCTGCTAGGAGACAACCATGGCAAGTAGATTCGAGCGATTTTCGGAACGAGCCCGACGCGTCCTCTCTTTGGCCCAAGAGGAGGCCCAGCGGTTCAACCACAGCTACATAGGAACCGAGCATGTCCTCCTGGGGCTGGTGCGCGAGAGCGACGGAGTGGCGGCTCGGGTTCTCGGCAACCTGGGGGTTGAACTGGCCAAGGTCCGGGCAGCCGTGGAGTTCATCATCGGCAAGGGGGACCGCCCGGTCTCCAGCGAGAACATCGGCCTCACTCCCCGTGCCAAGAAGGTCATTGAGCTCGCCGTGGACGAGGCCCGGCGCCTCAACCACCACTACATCGGCACCGAGCACCTCCTGATTGGCGTCATGCGCGAAGGGGAGGGCGTGGCCGCTGGTGTCCTGGAGAGCCTGGGGGTGACCCTGGACAAAGTGCGGGCAGAGACGGCGCGGCTCCTGAGCCAAGGGGCCACCTCCGGCCAGCAGGGCACCCGCACCGGCAGCCGCACCCCCACCCTGGACCAGTTAGGGGTGGACCTGACAGCGGCCGCCCGAGCGGGCAAGCTGGACCCCGTCGTCGGTCGAGAGCGGGAGATCCAGCGTGTGGTCCAGATTCTGAGCCGCCGCACCAAGAACAACCCGGTCCTCATCGGCGAGCCTGGGGTGGGCAAGACCGCCATCGTGGAGGCCCTGGCCCAACGCATCGCCGGAGGCTCCGTCCCAGAGTCCCTTCAGAAGAAACGGCTGGTCACCCTGGACATGGGCTCCCTGGTGGCGGGGACCAAGTACCGGGGCGAGTTCGAGGAGCGCCTGAAGAAGGTCATCGACGAGATCAAGAGCGCGGGCAACTGCATCCTCTTCATTGATGAGATGCACACCATGATCGGAGCGGGGGCAGCCGAGGGGGCGGTGGACGCCGCCAACATCCTGAAGCCCTCTCTTGCCCGTGGCGAGCTCCAGACCATCGGCGCTACGACCCTGGACGACTACCGCAAGTACGTGGAGCGGGACCCTGCCCTGGAGCGGCGCTTCCAGCCTGTGACGGTGGAGGAGCCCACCGTTGAGGAGTCCCTGGCGATCCTGAGGGGCGTCAAGCACCGGTATGAGGAGCACCACAACCTCATCATAACCGACGAGGCGCTCCAGGCAGCGGCCACCCTCGCCGCTCGATTCATTCCGGACCGGTTCCTGCCGGACAAGGCCATTGACCTCATGGACGAGGCCGCATCCCGCGTCCGCATCCGGGCAGGCACCATGCCCCTCTCCCTTCAAGAGTCCACCAAGATGCTGGAGAGCGTACGTAAGGAGAAGGAGGAGGCCATCGCCTCCCAGCAGTACGAGTACGCGGCTGAGCTACGCGAGCGGGAGATCCAGCTGGCTGAGAAGCTGGAGACCATCCAGAAAGAGTGGCAGGCCCAGACCCAGCGTCGCGACTCCGTGGTGACGGAGGAGGAGATCGCCGAGGTGGTCAACATGTGGACGGGCATCCCAGTGACCCGTCTCGCGGTGGAGGAGAGCCAGCGCCTTCTGCAGATGGAGGGAGCCCTCCACAAGCGCATCGTGGGGCAGGAGGAGGCCGTTGTGGCGGTCTCCAAAGCGGTCCGCCGCGCTCGGGCGGGCCTCAAGGACCGTCGCCGCCCCATAGGCGTGTTCCTGTTCCTGGGCCCCACGGGCGTGGGCAAGACCGAGCTGGTGCGGGCCCTGGCCGAGTTTATGTTCGGCAGCGACGAGGCCATGGTGCGCCTGGATATGTCCGAGTTCATGGAACGCCACACGGTGGCCCGCCTGGTAGGCGCCCCTCCGGGCTATATCGGGTACGAAGAGGGGGGCCAACTTACGGAGGCGGTGCGGCGCAAGTCCTACTCCGCCATCCTTCTGGATGAGATCGAGAAGGCCCACCCCGATGTGTTCAACATCCTTCTCCAAATCTTCGACGACGGACACCTCACCGATGCCAAGGGCAGGAAGGTGAACTTCCGGAACTCCATCATAGTGATGACCAGCAACATCGGGTCCGACCTGATCCGGCGGGAGAGCAACCTGGGGTTCGCCGTCAAGTCCGACGAGGCCAAGTCGGAGCATCAACGGTACGAGCGCATGAAGGACAAGGTGCTGGAGGAGGTAAAGAAGTTCTTCCGGCCTGAGTTCCTCAACCGCGTGGACGCCACCATCGTCTTCCACGGGCTGAGCAAGGAGCACATCCTTGAGATCGTAGACCTGATGCTCAACGAGGTGCGGAAGGAGCTGAAGGAGAAGGGCGTCAACCTGGAGGTCACACCTATAGCCAAAGACCACCTGGCGGAGCAAGGGTACGACCCCAACTTTGGGGCTCGCCCTCTGCGCCGCGTGATCCAGAACAAGGTGGAGGACCCCCTATCGGACGAGATCCTGGCGGTCCGTCTGAGGAGCGGCGACACCGCCCAGGTCGACTGGGACGGGGACAAGTTCGTGATTCGTTCAGCTGAGGTAGCGGCTGTACCCAGCTGAGCTTATTCGGGGACGGTGAAGAAGGCACAAGGCTGGGGAGACGTTCTGCTCCCCAGCCTTGTGCACTAACAAAGCCAGAGGGGTTCGTGACGGGAAGAAGGGGCGCCGATGACTCGCCGTGAAGGGCAGGGGACCGTCTTCGTCTGCCGAGAATGTGGCCACCAGGCCTCAAGATGGGAGGGACGGTGCCCCTCCTGCGGCCAGTGGGGGACCGTTGAGGAAGCGCCAGCCCTCCGGGCCCGCGCCCCTCGAAAGGTCTGGGTCGCCACTCAGGGTGCCCCACTCCAAGAGCTGATTTCCATCGCCTCCCAGGACGCTCCTCGCCTTTCACTGCCCGATGCAGAGGTGAACCGCGTGTTGGGAGGAGGCCTTGTGCCAGGCTCCGTGGCCCTGGTAGCGGGCGAGCCGGGCATCGGCAAGTCCACACTCCTGCTGCAGCTTGCCCAGGCGGTGGCCCAGGCCTATGGCCCGGTCCTCTACGTGTCTGGTGAGGAGTCGGCCCAGCAGCTTCACCTTCGCTCGCGACGATTAGGCCTCTCGGGCCAGGGAATCCTGGTGCTGTGCGAAACCGACGTAGAGACGGTGATCTCCCACCTGGAGCAGACCAGGCCTGCCCTGGCGGTGGTAGACTCCATCCAGACAATGCAGTGGCACGAGCTGGAGGCCCACCCCGGCAGCGTCGCCCAAATCCGCGAGTGCACCCGCCTGCTGATGCAGGTGGCCAAGGCCCACCAGATGCCCCTCCTCCTGGCGGGCCACGTCACCAAGGAGGGGGACATCGCAGGCCCCAGGGTGCTGGAGCACATGGTGGACGTGGTGCTCTCCCTGGAGGGGGAGCGGGTAACATCGCTGCGGCTGTTGCGGGCCGTGAAGAACCGGTTCGGATCCACCAACGAGGTGGGGGTATTCCAGATGGAGCAGCGAGGCTTGATGGAGGTGCCGGACCCCTCCCACATCTTCCTCCAGGAGCGCCAGCCCGACGCCGTGGGGTCGTCCCTGGTTCCCGCCCTGGAGGGGACCAGACCCCTTCTGGTCGAGATCCAGGCCCTGACCAGCCCATCGTCGGCTCCCGTGCCTCGGCGCATCGCCAATGGGGTGGACTTCAACCGTCTTCTTATCATCGCCTCCGTCCTAAGCCAGCGGCTGCGTCTGCCTCTCGGCTCCCAGGACATCATCGTCAGCGTTGCAGGCGGGCTGCGGGTCTCGGAGCCGGCGGCGGACCTGGGCATCGCCCTGGCCATCGTCTCCAGCCTTCGCAACACCCCAGTACCGCCGGACGTGGCGGCGGTGGGCGAGATCGGGTTAAGTGGCGAGGTGCGGCGGGTCCTGGGCCTGGAAAGCCGACTTAGCGAGCTCTCGCGGTTGGGGAAGATGCGCTGCCTGGTCCCCGCCAACGGACTGGAGGGCCTTCGCGTTGACGCCGGGTGCGAGGTGGCGCCGGTCCGCTATGTGCGTCAGGCCATGGCCGCCGCCTTCCCTCTCGCTACACGGAAGAAGGCAGGCGCAGCAGCCCACCAGGACCTTTGGGAGAGCCAGGAGGCGTAGTCGTGGAACCCCCAGAGGGCGTCATTGCCGAAGAGCTTAGCCAGAAAGAAGAGCGGCTCCTAGTCCTACTTCGAGAGATGGGCTCAGCGCTGGTGGCCTACTCCGGGGGAGTGGACAGCACGTTCCTGGCAGAGGCGGCCCGCCGGGTCCTGGGGTCGAAGGCCCTGGCCGTCACCGCCGTCTCGCCCAGCCTGGCCGACGAGGATCTGGCCGACGCGGTGGAGCTAGCCCGACGCCTGGGGTTTCGACACCGCATCATCCACACCCAAGAGGTCGCCGACCCACGCTACCTGGCCAACACGCCCCTCCGCTGCTACTTCTGCAAGGAGGAGCTGTACGGCCATCTGATCCCCTTGGCGCAGGCCGAGGGCCTGGCCTGGGTGGCCAGCGGGACGAACACCGACGACCTGGGGGACTTCAGGCCGGGGCTCAAGTCGGCCAGGCAGCACGGCGTCAGGAGCCCCCTCCAGGAGGCCAGCTTGAGCAAAGCCGAGATCCGAGAACTGGCCCGCCGGTGGGGGCTACCCAACTGGGACAAGCCGTCGCAGGCCTGCCTCTCGTCCCGCGTTCCCTACGGGACTTCGGTGACGGTGGAGGTGCTCGGAAGGGTTGGCAGGGCAGAGAACTTCCTGCGGTCCTTGGGCTTCCGCCAGGTGCGAGTGCGCCATTTCGGTGAGGAGGCTCGCATCGAGGTGGACCTCGACGAGTTGCCGCGCCTCGCCGAAGAGGAGGTGGCCCAGCAGGTGGAGGAACACCTTCACCGTTTGGGGTACGCTCAGGTCAAAGTGGACCCACGGGGGTACCGGACCGGGAGCCTGAACGAGGGGTTGAGGCGGCGAGGGTAGGGGCCGTCGCCGTTGCCCGCAAGCGTTCCCACGGAGGTTGTAGCCCTGAAAGCAATCTACCTGCACTGCCTTGGAGGCGCCAGCGGCGACATGCTCCTGGCCGCCCTGCTGGACGCCGGCCTCTCCCTGGACCAGCTCCGCGCCGAGCTGGCGAAGCTGCACGTCCAGGGGTATGCCTTGGAGGCCCAGCCGGCTCAGCGGGGCGCTATCCGAGGCACTCACCTCCAGGTCTCCCTGGACGAGAAGGCCCAAGGCCCCCTCCAGCCCCGCGACCTTGCCCGGATCGTGCAATCCAGCGCCCTCCCCGAACGGGTCAAGGCGCAGGCCCTCGCCGTCCTGCAGCGCCTGGCCGAGGCCGAGGCGCGCGCCCACCGCCAGCCGATCCAGCAGGTGCACCTCCACGAGCTGGGCACCCTGGACACCCTCGTTGACGTAGTGGGCTTCGCCATTGGCCTCCACCTCCTGGGGGTCGAGCAAGTGTACGCCTCCCCCTTGCCCACGGGCGCTGGGTGGGTGCGCTCCGAGCACGGCGTGCTGCCCGTTCCCGCTCCCGCCACCCTGGAGCTGATGGCCATGGCGGGGGCGCCTGTCGTCCCACCACCCTCTTCCGCCAAGCCACCCGGAGAGATGGTCACCCCTACGGGGGCGGCCATTGTGACCACCCTGGCCTCCTTCACCGTGCCAGCCATCTCAGTGGAGCGGGTGGGCTACGGCCTGGGGACCCGAGAGACGCCTGAGCACCCCAACGCCCTGGCCGTCTGGCTGGGGTCCATTGAGGTAGCTCTCCCAGTGGGGGAGATGGTGCTGCTGGAGACCAACGTTGACGACAGCACCCCTGAGCTTTTGGGGTACACCCAGGAGCGGTTACTGGAGGCCGGTGCTCGCGACGTCTGGTTCACGCCTATCCAGATGAAGAAAAACCGCCCCGCCGTCCAGGTGAGCGTCCTTGCCCCCGCCCACCTGCAACGGCAGATGGCGGAGGTGCTCCTGCGGGAGACCTCCACCCTAGGCGTTCGCTTCCGCCTGACCCAGCGGTACGAGGCGGAGCGTGAGGTGGCGCAGGTGGCCACCAGCCTGGGGACTGTGGCGGTGAAGGTGAAACGCCTGGAGGGAAGGGTGGTGGGTGTTTCCCCCGAGTACGAGGAGTGCCGCCGCATCGCCCTGGCCCAGGGGTTGCCCCTGCAGGAGGTGTACCAGCGGGTGCTGGAGGCGGCCAGAGCGGCCCTTCTGCCAGGGCGTGCCCTGGACCCACGCTACGATGCGTAGATTCTGGCATAAGGTGATTTTGGAGTGCGGAAGGATTCCCTCCACCCACCAGGGCGAGCCCTGGACCCACACTACGGCATGTGCTTGACGGCAACAGGGTTTCTTGGGTTGTAATGTAGGGACGTCCCCACAACAGAATACTGAGACGGCACACAACAGGGCAAGGGCAGGCCCGCAGCCCCTACCACAGATGAGGAGCGCCTGCTATACTTAACAGGCTCGGGTCCGCGGTGTCCGCAAATCTGGCCCGGGGGAAAGGGGGTGCATAGTGTGTAAATCAGCACCGTTATCTGGTCTCAGGGAGGGCTCCGGAGGGTAGGGCGTCGGTGTGGCAAACCGTTCGCTCGTAGTGGGGGAATCGTCCTCTGTGAGGGCACCCCACTGAGGCTATCCTTCGTAGCGTCGTCCAGTCGGGACCAACCGACGCATGTAGCCCTTTTCTGAGGTCAGGGCGGAGAGACGCGGCCGCCACCCTCACAGGTCCCAGAGGGTTCAGCGAGCACGGCAAGGTAGACCCCCGGTGGAGCGCTGCCAACGCGACCCGGCGGTTCGTTTCTTCCGAGCGAGATGAGAGCCGGGCTCCTCCGACCGCCTTCGGTCGGAGGGCGCGGCTCTCGTTTTTTCAAAGGTGTGGCAGCTCTGCACACAAGGTCACTCTGAGCCCTTCACTGTCATTCTGAAGGAGTCCCGATGGCATCGGGACGACTGAAAAATCCGGTTCAAGGTAGACTCCGCGAAGAATCCCGGCACGGGAAGAAGTTAGACCCTTCGCTTTGCTCAGAGCCTGGGAGGAAATGCCCTCTCCCTCTGTGAGGGAGAGGGAGAGGGCTAGGGTGAGGGTGTAAGGCCCAATTTCATCGGGGCCAGGGAGACATTCCAGCCTCCCCCCTCACTCTAACTCTCTCCCCCTAGGGGGACGAGAGGACAAAACCTCACGACCGCTCAGGGTGACAAGGCGCCAGTGAGATTTCTTGTGGAGGGCAAGTTCGGGCAGAGAGGCTAGGGCCACAATTTACGAGAATGGTCAGAAAACCTGTCCCAAAGGCCTACGTTGACCTCCTTCTTGGATTGCCTTATACTACCGTCATAGGCAGCGGACCATTAGACCACCTTCGCTCTCGCCCTCGCACGCAAGGAGGGGGCCCCGCCCGAGTAGCGCAATGGTAGCGCAGCCGATTTGTAATCGGCAGGTTGGTGGGTTCGACTCCCCTCTCGGGCTCTCTCCCACCATAGCAAAAGGCATCGCCCGCGAGACACAGACCCATTGGCAGCCGTGGCGCCGCGTGCTATGCTCTAAGATGAGTGTTGCCGTGAGAGGAACTCAAGGGAGTCCTAGTCATTGCGGTGGTTCACCCTAGCGAGGGAGCGCCGTTCCAGGCGTGCAGAGAGACACGCGCCGTCGTGGGAATGCTACGGCGGTAGATCTTCCTGGAGGGGTGGGCGAGTGGTTAAAACCACCAGACTGTAAATCTGGCGCCCGGAAGGGCTTCGTAGGTTCGAATCCTACCCCCTCCACCACACAGACGGTCGAGGGCGAGCCCACTTAGCTCAGACAGGTAGAGCACGTTCTTGGTAAGAACGGGGTCACCAGTTCAATTCTGGTAGTGGGCTCCATATCGGATCCGGTTTAGTTTTTGTAACTCAGGAGGAAGAGGGTCATGGCAAAACAGCGGTACGAGCGCACGAAACCCCATGTCAACGTAGGCACCATCGGCCACGTGGACCACGGCAAGACGACGTTAACGGCAGCCATCACCAAGGTACTGTCGATCCAGAGCGCGCGGAACAAGTTCCGCGCCTTCGACACGATTGACAACGCCCCCGAAGAGAAGGCGAGGGGCGTGACCATCAACATCCAGCACGTGGAGTACGAGACCGACGGGCGGCACTATGCCCACGTGGACTGCCCCGGTCACGCCGACTACATCAAGAACATGATCACGGGGGCAGCCCAGATGGACGGCGCCATCCTGGTGGTGAGCGCGCCTGATGGGCCCATGCCCCAAACCCGAGAGCACATCCTCCTGGCCCGCCAGGTGCAGGTGCCCAGCATCGTGGTGGCCCTGAACAAGGTGGACGCTATGGATGACCCGGAGCTGCTGGAGTTGGTGGAGATGGAGGTGCGGGAGCTCCTGACCAAGTACGGCTTCCCGGGTGATGAGACGCCCATCGTGAGGGTCAGCGGCCTCAAGGCCCTGGAGTCCACCTCCAAGGACATCAACGCACCTGAGTACCAGGCCATCCTCAAACTCATGAAGGCCGTGGACGACTTTATCCCCATTCCTGAGCGCCCCCGGGCGCTTCCCTTCCTGATGCCCATCGAGGACGTCTTCGGGATCAAGGGGCGCGGCACTGTGGTGACCGGCAGGGTGGAGCGGGGCGTCGTGAAGGTGGGTGACGAGTTAGACATCCTTGGGTTTACCGACACGCGACGCACCGTGGTCACTGGCGTGGAGATGTTTCACAAGACCCTGGACGATGCCGAGCCTGGGGACGCAGTTGGGCTTCTGCTCCGGGGCATTGACCGTGAGGACATAGAGCGGGGCCAGGTGTTGGCCAAGCCCAACAGCATCAAGGCTCATACGAAGGCCGACGCGGAGGTGTACATCCTGTCCCGCGAGGAGGGCGGACGTCACACGCCCTTCTTCAACGGCTACAGGCCTCAGCTCTACATTCGCACCACCGACGTGACGGGCACCATCCAACTGCCTCAGGGGGTGGAGATGGTCATGCCTGGAGACAACGTGAAAATGGCCGTTGAACTGATGTCCCCTGTAGCCCTGGAGGAGGGCCTCCGCTTCGCCATCCGCGAGGGCGGGCGCACCGTAGGGGCCGGGGTTTTCACCCGAGTTGGAGACTAGAAGGGTAGCCGTTTCATCTTGCCCACCAAGGGTTAGCTCGAGAGAAGGGAGCGCGTGTAGGGCACTATGGCGAAGAAGGGGAACCGGCCGATCATCACCATGGCGTGCACCGACTGCCGCTCCAGGAACTACACCTCCGCCAAGAACAGGCAGAAGGACCCTGGGCGGCTGGAGCTACGGAAGTTCTGCCCGTCTTGCCGAGTGCATCGAGTTCATCGAGAGGTGCGGTAGGCAATGGCTCAGAGCCACCCCGGCGCACCGTCCCGAGGGAACGCGCCCCGCGATGTAGTGACGCGGGCTGGTCAACAGGCCATGGGTCTTCGCTTCCTGGGCGACACCCTGGGGGAGCTGAAACGCGTGACCTGGCCCAGTAGAGGGACGGTCACCCGGCTCACCGTCCTCGTCCTCGCCCTTTCGGCGGCCATGGGCATCTTTCTCGCCGGGGTGGACTGGGCCTTCTCCGGCGCCACTCGCCTTCTCGTGATTGGCGGGGGCTAGGGGAGTCCTCGAGAGAGACCGATGGCATGCTGGCACAAGTCATAGCATAGAGGAGCGATGAGCACGACAGACGCAGAAAAGATGGTGGAAGAAGAGGTACGCTGGTACTTTATCCACACCTACTCGGGCCAGGAGGAGCGGGTCAAGCGCAACCTGGAACAGCGCATCGCGACCTTGGACGCTCGGGACC
>SHYH01000004.1 GCA_009692865.1 Dehalococcoidia bacterium | reverse complement strand
GGGGAGCAGGTTGTTGGCCATGTAGCCCACCACCACCACAGGGTAGAGCCGGGCAATGCTCAGGGCCTTCATAGGCCCCAGGAGGAACTGCCACCGGAGGGTGCGGAAGTACACCGACAGGAAGTAAACGACGATGGCCGGAACGACGTAAAGGTAGTTAGCCTGCCGCAGGTGGACCGCTGCCTCCCGCCAGTCCACCTTGTACAGGAAGAGGGCCAGGAACAGAAGGGTGACGACGACGCCAAACCACAGACGCCCCGCTTTTGCCACAACATACCTCTTGCCCACCGGTCTGGAGCAACGCTTGCAACTACGGCCGCACCAGCCGGATCGCCTCGGTGCCGTAGTACACCACCGCGTCCGAGGAGCCGAGCTCGCCCTTGATCTTGCGGTACAGCCAGTAGTCCCACAGCGTGCGCCACGAGTCGCGGCTGGTGAGGCCGCCGAGGAAGCTGGCGGGGGTGACTCCCCGATAGTTCATGGTGGAGAACTCGGGGAACCACCACCGGTGGGGGTACTGCTCCACCCTGGTGTAGCCGTCCATCTTCCCCACAGCCAGGGGCTCGTTCCGCGACGCCAGCAACACCACGTCACCGTCGGGGGGCGTCTTCATACTGGTACACCCCGGGTCGGCGCTGAGGCAGGGGTAGGAGACGCCCTCAGTGTTCCGCAGGTACCATGCCCACGGCCATGAGTAGCCATCGGTGGAGTCTACCGTGATGCTCAGGCTGCCCCCGTTGCGCCGACGCAACTCGTCCAACTCCTTGGCGATGCGCGGAATGGAGGGAGAGGTCTGCGTGTACACCATCATATCCACAGGGGTGTCACCGTGCCGGTAGGTAGCAATCCATCCAGCCCGTACAGTGAAAAGAAAGAGGACCCCCGCCAACGAGAGGGCCGCCACCCGTAGCACGGGGCCCACGCCGACGCGACTGGCGAGAAGGCCGAACGCCGTGAGAATCCCCGCCACCGCCACCGAAAGCAGGCCCAGCGCGAGGAGGGCGTTAGCTCCCCCAACGGACCGGGGGAACAGCGCCAGCCGCACGGCGAAAAGAATGAAAAGGGGCACCAGAGGCGCCGCCATCCAACCGCCTCGGGCCATCACCATGCGCCAGGGGACGGCCTGGGCCGCATCGCCCAGGAACTTCCCCGCCAGGACAATCATGGGCAGCATCACCTGCACCAGTAGCCAGGGCATCTTCTCCCCGGCCACGGAGAAGAGGAGCAGCGTCAGCAATACCCAGTACGCGAGGAAGCGCGTAAAGCGATCGCCCTTAACAGCGTAATACACCCCCCCGATGGCAGCGAAGAGCAGGGGCAGGAACTCATAGACGAAGCCGATGACGAAGTAGTAGTACCAGGGCTGGCCCCCTCGGGCCACGTCCTGTTGGGCGATCCAGTAGCCCAGGGACTGCCACAGGCCCGTGACGACGCCTCCCCAGTTGGTGAAAAGGGCGGTGAAGAGGACCAGCCAGATGCCCCAGAAGAGGGCCGCGCTGCGCCACCATGCCCCTCGCCACCAGGAGTGCCCCAGCAGGAACGCCGCCCAAAACAGGGCGAGCACCGTCGTCGCCGCCACCACACCCGCCGCCAGCCCCGATGGCAGACCCACACGTCCCTGGGTGAAATCGGGGTTGGCCAGGGAGGAGTTCACCAGAGCCACGGCTGAAGCCGCAAGAGGAATGGTCAGGGCAAGCATCAGGATGAAGAGACGGGCAGCAGGATCGGCCTGAGCGGGCTTCAGTCGGCCCCGGGCCCAGGCCACCAGGTCAGGAGTAGCCAGGATGAACAGGTAGCTTCCCACGACAAAGGTGGTAAGATAGGCGGTCTCCTTGGTGGCGAAGGCCAGGGCCAAAAGGGCGGCAGTGAGATACAGATAGCGGTGCTGCTGGGTATCCAGGTATTTCCACACGGCGATGACCAGCCCAAGAGCCCACACAGCCATATAGATGTCTTCGCGGGCGAAGCGGCTGAAGTAGAGGATGGCAGGAGAGAAAGCCAACAAGCCTGCCGTGAAGAGCGCCCCCAGAGTCCCAAGCCTGCTCCTCAGGAAGTAGGGCAGGGCCACCAAGACGGTCCCAAAGAGGGCGGGGAGCAGGCGGGCAGTATACTCACTGTCGCCGAAGAGGAAATACATGAAGGCGATGCCGTGGAACTGAAAGGGGCCGTGCATCATGGGGTCATGGACGTACCCACGGCCCTCGTAGAGGTACCACCCGTACACGGCGTGAAGGCTCTCGTCGTGGTGCATGGCCCGGGAGCCCAGGCCCCACAGGTGCATCACCAACGCAATGAGGACAAGGCCCGCGTAGAGGGCCAACTCCACCCGCGACGGCAGCACGAAGGCGCAGGGCGCGGCCTGGACAGCCTTAGGCTCCTCGGACTTGGGTTCCTCCCCGATGGTCTCCTGGGAAGCGCCCGCTAGGAGAGGGTCGCCCATGCCCGCCTCCCTCACTTGCCACCTCCAGCAGGCCGCCTCTGATACACGATGAACCCGTCCTGGCTGAAGAAACGGTCCATAAAGGCGTCGAACTTCTCCATGCCCATCAGGCCGTACCGGGAGACCTCTCGCGGCCCGACGACAACGTACTCAATGCCCTCCTGGGCCAGTAGAGCCTCGGCATGGGCGGCATCCAGGGTGCGGTAGATGCGGTCCACGATCTCCTTTCGTCCCTCCAGGGGCTTGCTGGATCCGCGCCACTGGAGCTCATGCCCCTCCCAGCCCAGGAGCGTAGGGATCCCCGTGCTCGCCGACACCCGGCCGTACGAGGAGTAGTCGTCGCCCACCGCTTCTATCATGCGAGCACCTAACGGCGCCTTGGCCTGGAGCTCCTGGATGGCCTCGTACTCCCCCGGAATCTCCTCCTTCACGTAGGCGAGGCCATCCAGGGTCGGCGAGCCTTGAAACCCGCCTGCCTTGGAGTAGGCCGCCGCCGCCGGATAGTAGAGAGAGCCCGCCAGCAAGAGAAAGAACAGGGCCCACGCACCACTATGGGCCAGCTTCCATCCCCACGGCGCCTGCTGGAGTTGTCCTTGCCAGTAGTATAGGGCGCTGGCGCTAGCCAGAGCAAGGAGCACCCACGCCTGGTAGGAGAGCTTGAACACCGTGTTCATACGATTGTTGAAAAGGTCCCCGACGTAGAAAAGCTCGGGGAACATCAGCAGGATGGTCGCCGTGAACACCAGCCCCAGGGTGACGAGCAACGAGACCGGGGCCTGGCGCCGCGCCCCTTCCAGCACCCCGTAGAGGGAGGCCCACCCCAGAGCCAGGAACGGGAGAAGATGCGCTAGCCGTGAGGCGACCCAGGCCGGCGACTCCCCCACAAGCACGTTGGCCAGCGCCCACACGAGAAATGGCGCCGCCACCACCCCCAAGACAACCACGGCGTTGAAGGTCAGCCGCCGGTCCTGTCGCAGGAGAGACGCCAGGTGGCCGAGGGTCATGGCCGCCACGGGGGCCAGAAACAGGCCCCAGATGATGAGAAAGTGGACGTAACGAGTCGTCGGGCCTTGAACAGGCCACAGGCCGGAAACCTGGCTGCTGAAAGAGGTGTAAAAAGGGGCGTAGAGGAGCCAGGCCAAGGGCAGCACCAGCCCCATAAGCGGGAGGGCCCGCAGGCCGGTGCGGAGGAGGGCGCCTTGAGGGTTAGCCATCAGGAATCGAAGGAAGAGAGCCCCCGCCACCACCAGGGCGAAGATGGGCAGGTCCCAGAGGTTTATGAAACCCAAAGCCCCCAAAGCCAGGGCCAACGTGCCCAGGAAGGGCAATCGCCGCCACGAGTAGGGCCGGTCCTCCGCCGTGGGGTCTCGCAGGAAGTTCAGGCAGTAGCCCAGCACCAGGAGCACGAAGGGGAGGGACATGACGTGGGCGTGCAAGTCGCCCAGGAGAAAGCTGAAGAAGGGGAACTCGTTGATGGTGTAGTCCAGGCTCTGGCCGTCTTTCAGGGTATCGATGATGCGGGTGGAGCGCCACCACCACCAGTGCTCCTGGGGGACCCAGCTTTCGGTGGGGTTGGGGCCTTCCAGCCCCTTGACCTGGAGCCACCCCCAGAAGCCCGACGACCCCACACCCGATAGCCGCAACCCCTCGAAGACCCCCAACAAGTTGGACACGACCACCAGCAGCACGACGCCCAAGAGGCCGTAGACCCACGCCCTCCTGGCAGCCACCTCGCGGGAGACGCCCGTCACCAGGGTGACCACGAGGCTAAAGGCAGCCGCCCCCGCCAAGGCCGTCAGGAGGGCCAGGGCCAGGTTGTATGCAACAGCGGGAAGGATCCGCGTGAGCTTCGCCAGGGTGGCCATCATCAGGTGGCCCAGGTAGTAGTAGCTGAGGGGCTGTCCTGCCAGCCACGGGTCCTCCGGTGGAAAGTAGTGAGCCCGGAGGGAGGCGTTGAGGAAGGCGAAGTCCATGGGCTTTTCGGTGATGTTAATGGCGGGGTCGAACAGGCGGTACCCCACCCACGCCAGGTACAGGGCGATGAAAACGGCCTCGGTGACGAGGAGGGTGCCTTTTTCTCGACGGACGTAGGCCAGGAACTCCTGCCGGCGTCGCCAAAAGAGAACCCCACCCCCCACAACCAGAAGGCCCAACACGCCAAACACGGTGACACGAGTGGCGGGGAGAAGCTGCAAGCTTCCCAGGAGCCAGACCGGATAGGTCAGCAGGAGCAGACCCAGGGGCTTGCTGAGGGCGTAGCCTCGATCCTTGAGGAACGGGAGGAGGGTGTAGGCCACCGGCCACGCAGCCAGGCCCACAACCTCCACGGCAATGAGCCAGAGCAGAACGTCAGCCATGATGCAGTGACCACGCCCTGGTTGCGGCCAGGGTAACTATAGGCAGATCGGCGATGGAGGTCACAGGCTACCGTGATGCAGGGAAAGGAGCAGCAAAAAGGGCCTCCACAAACTCCTCCGGCGCGAAGGGGGCCATATCCTGAAGGCCCTCGCCCGTGCCGACAAAGAGCACCGGCAGGCCCAGCTCATGGCCGATGGCCAGGACGATGCCTCCTCTTGCGGTGCCGTCCATCTTGGCCAGAAACACCCCCGTGCAGCCGATGGCCTCGGTGAAGCTCCTCGCCTGGGTCAGGCCGTTCTGCCCCGTGGTGCCGTCCAGCACCAGCAGCACCTCATGGGGCGCCCCCTCCACCAGCCTCCCGATCACCCGCGACACCTTCCGCATCTCCTCCATCAGGTTATGCTTGGTGTGCAGGCGCCCCGCGGTGTCCAGGATCACCACATCGCTGCCGCGTGAGCGCGCCGCGCTCACGGCGTCGAAGGCGACCCCAGCGGGATCGCTGCCCGCCTGGTGGGCAATGACCTCCACCCCCACCCGTTGGGCCCACACCTGAAGCTGCTCGATCCCAGCGGCCCGAAAGGTGTCGCCCGCGCCCAGGAGCACCGAGCGGCCCTGGGCCTTGAGGCGAGCGGCCAGCTTGGCGATGCTGGTGGTCTTCCCCACCCCGTTCACGCCCACCACCAGCAGGACCAGGGGCTTCGGAAGGTCTCCATCGTCAGCGTTGAGGAGGGCGCTGCCGCTGCGCACCGAGAGCACGGAGACCATCTCCGCCTTCAACGTCTCCAAGAGCTGGCCAGCCTGGGCCCACCCCTCCTGTCGCGCGCGCTGCCTCAGGGCCTCCAGAAGGCGCTGGGTCGTGGGGACGCCAACGTCGGCGGCGAGAAGGCGCTCCTCCAGCTCATCCCAGAAGGGCTGGCCCACCTCGCCCTGGCGGAAGAGGCTCGCCACCCGGCCCAACCACCCCTCACGGGTCTTGGCCACGGCATCGGTGAGCCGCCGCTGGTCCTCAGGGCCTCGACGCAACCACGAGAAGAGGGGCATGAGCTCCTTTCCGCTGCCCTACCAAGGCTACTACGAGGTGGAAAGCACGGACGCCCGCTCTTGTAGCCCCACGAGGGCCTGGCGGGCTGCCTGCTGCTCGGCGAGAGCCCTGCGCCGCCCCCAGCCGGTCCCCAGCACCTGGTCTCCGGCGCACACCTCCACCGTGAAACGGCGGTCGTGATCAGGGCCCGTCTCTTCCGCGGTCCGGTAGCGAGGGGGAGAGCCTCCGCGAGTCTGCAGGAGCTGCTGGAGCTGGGTCTTGGCGTCGGCGGGCGCACCCTGGCGGCCCAGCCGCCGCAGCTCCACGCCAAGGGGACGACGCACCACCTGACAGCACTTGCGGTACCCCTGGTCCAGGAAGAGAGCGCCTAGGACCGCCTCAAAGACGGCCGCTAGGTTCGACTCCCGCTCCCGGCCCCCGCTTCGCTCCTCACCAATCCCCAGGACAAGGTAGGCGCCCAGCCCCAGGTCCCGGGCCACCTGGGCCAGACGTTGGCCGCTGACCAGGGCGGACCGGAGAACGGTCATGTCGCCTTCCGACAGCCCCGGCTGTCGTCGGTAGAGCTCCTCCGTAACGACGCACTCTAGCACGGCGTCGCCCAAAAACTCCAGGCGCTCGTTGGACCCCTCAACCTGGTCGGGATGCTCATTAGCGTAGGAGGCATGCAGCAACGCCAAGCGCAGGAGCCCCCGGTCCTTGAAGGAGACACCCAGAGACGCTTCCAAAGCCGCCAGGTCCATGATGCCCACCACCCCTCAGTCTAGCAACAGCGAACCCATTGTAAGAGGGACCGAGAGGCGTGTCAAAGCAAAACACCCCCAGGACGCCTGTGCTATACTACCGCCGTCGCAGCGAACTCCTTGCAGACGCTATCTTCAGGTTAGACCTCTCTTGAGAAGGGAACCCACGCCGACCATCGCCAGCACCGGCCCAGCGGTGAAAGACCTTACTGGACGTGGGTGCAGGTCGAAGACACTCGACTTGTCGGTGGCACGCCCTGGCCCCGCGTAGGAGAGGCCTCTTGTCATGGCCCCTAACGTAGCCCCCCTCTTGGAAGCCCACCTGGCGCCCGCCGCCCTTGCCCTGGCGCAGCGGCTAGGGAGGACGGCCTTCGAACTTGGCATCCAAACCTACCTGGTCGGCGGGCCCGTCCGAGACCTCCTGCTGGGCAAGCCCCCCAGGGAGCTCGACCTGGCGGTGGAGGGCGATGCCTCTGCACTGGCGTCACGGCTGGCAGCCGCCGGGGAGACCGAGGTGCTGATGCGGTCTCAGTTCCTGACCTTCAAGCTGCGGATCGCAGGGATCGAGGTTGACCTGGCCACGGCCCGCCGAGAGCGATACGCCTCTCCAGGGGCCTTGCCTCAGGTGGAGACAGCCCCCATCGCCGAGGACCTGGGGCGACGAGACTTCACCATCAACGCCATGGCCGTTGCCCTGTCGCCTCAGCGATGGGGCGAGTTGCTGGACCCCCTTGGAGGGCAGGAGGACCTGGCCCGGGGGCTGGTGCGGGCGCTCCACGACCGCAACTTCCAAGACGACGCCACTCGCATCCTGCGCGGGCTCCGCTACGAGCAGCGCCTAGGCCTCCGCCTGGAGGAGGGCACCGAACGCCTGCTCCGCCGAGACGTTTCGTTCCTGGCCGCCATCAGCCCCGACCGCCTGCGCCATGAGGTGGAGCGCATCCTCGACGAACCCGCCCCGGAGCGGGTCTTCCGCCGGGCCCAGGAGCTGGGCGTCCTCTCGGCCATCCACCGGCCTCTCCGCTGGGAGCCAGGCCTGCAGGAAGCCACCCTGAGGCTACGGCAGCGCAGGGAAGCCCACCCCCTGGCCTACCTGTCCCTCCTGGCCCACTCCCTCACCGACGAGGAGGCGAAGGGTCTGGTGGCCCGCCTTAACGCGCCAGTAGACTGGCGGCGTGTGGTGGAGGACGTGGGTCGTCTGCGCGGGGCCCTCTCCTTCCTGGATGACCCAGGACTGCGGCCCAGTGAGGTGGAGGCGGTCCTGAAGGAGTACGCCCCGCCTGCCCTGGAGGCGGCCCTGGCGCTGGAGCACCGCGCCCACGCCCAACGGTGGCTTCAGGAGTACCTGACTCGCCTGCGGTACGTCCGGGCTCTGCTTACGGGGGACGACCTGCTGGCCCAGGGCGTGCCCGCTGGCCCCTTCCTGGGGAGGATCCTGGACGCCCTTCATCGCGCCCGGCTGAACGGGGAGACCACCTCAAGGGAGGAGGAGGTGGCGCTGGTGCGGCGGTTGGTGGGGTAGGAAACTAAAGGGTGAGTGTTCTTTCGGAGAGGCATGGGGAACCTTTCTTGCAAGAAAGGTTCCCCATGCCTCTCCGAAAGAACCTGCTCCAAAGCTGAAGTGGTGGCTCGAACGCTTCTTAGGCCCTTCCCCGCTTCCACTGGAAGAGGTACTGCTGGGCGTAGGCGCCCAGGGAGCCGAAGCGCTCCTGGGCCCACTCTCGCAGCGCCCGGTCCGTCCAGCGTTGGCCGCCCAGGTACTCCTCGATGAGGGCCCGGCGCACCCACCGGTCGATGGGGAAGGCCTCCAGCTTGTCCAGGGAGAAGGCCAGCACGCAGTCGGCCACCTTCTCGCCCACCCCTGGAAGCGTCACGAGAGCCCGCTTCGCCTCCGCATAGGGGAGCGACCGCAGGCCCTCCAGGTTCACCTCGCCGTCGGCGATCATGCGGGCGGAGCGCCAGAGATACGGGGCGCGAAAGCCCAGCCCCAATCGGCGTAACGCCCCTTCGCCCACCTCGGCAACCGCCTGGGGCGTGGGAAAGGCATGGACGGCCCCCTGGCCCGTGGCAATGGGCGCACCAAAAGTTTGGGCCAGGCGCTCCACGGTCCCGATGATGCGAGGGATGTTGGAGTCCACCGAGCAGATGAAACAGGCCAGGCACTCCCAGGGCTCCTGGCGCAGCAGGCGAAGCCCCCGGCAGGCCTGAAGCGCCTGGGCCATCACGGGATCCTTGCCAAGCTCCCAATGGATGGCCTCCAGGTCGTCGTCCAGGCGGAGGTACCGCCAAAGCGCCTCCCGCAAGGCACGATAGGGCCGACCGGGCTTCCCGCCGGCGTCTTCCGAGGTCAGGGCGTGGAAACGGACACCGCTGGGGGACTTCCTGACCTGAAGCTGATGCCGCCCCAAGATGCCCTGGTACCCGTTGCCTTCCCTCCGCCATCGAAAGGCCTGGCCCCCCTCGAGGGTGAGGGCCATGTCCAGCGGCTGGCTTGTCCGCAGCAACACCCTATCCCCCGATCCAACGCCTGACTTCTTCTGCCAGCTTCGCGAGAGAGGGCGTCTTGAAGTCGCACGGAGGGAGCGAGTTGCGGAAGCTGGCCCCATAGCCCCGAGAGACGAGGCGCCGATCCAAGACCACGACGACGCCCCGGTCGTCGCGGCGTCGGATGAGCCGGCCAAACCCCTGACGGAAGCGAAGCACCGCCTGGGGCACGGTGTATTGGGTGAAGGGATCGTCGAAAAGCTGAGACCGGGCCGCGAACACCGGCTCGGTGGGCACCGCGAAGGGCAAGCGCGCCAGAACCAGCACCTTCAGCGCACCCTCGCTCATGTCCACACCTTCCCAAAAGCTGCTGGTGCCCAGAAGCACGCTGCGGGGCTCCGCCTGGAAGGCCTCCATGAGCCGATTGGGCGGGCCGTCCACGCCCTGGGCCAGGACACGGATCCCCTCTGCCTCCAGCAGGCCCAGAAGGGACCGGTGGGTAGCTCGAAGAGAGGCGTAGGAGGTGAAGAGCACCATGGTTCGCCCCTGAGCCGCCCGGGCCAACTCCGCCACCGCCGACGCCAGGGCTTGAGCGTAGCCTGGGGCGCTGGGCTCGGGCATGTCATTGGGCGCCAGGAGGAGGGCAGCGCGCCGATAGTCGAAGGGAGACCCCTCGCGGTGCTCGACGGCCTCCTCCAGGCCCACCCGACGGCGGAGGTGGTCGAAGCTGCCCTCCGTGGTCAGGGTGGCGCCCGTGAGAATCACGCTCCTCTTGTCCTTGTAGAGCCGCTCCTGCAGAAGGGGGCCCACCTCCAAAGGCGCACCTTGCAGGAGCAGGGCGGACTCACGGCCCTGCTGGCTCATCCAGTACACCATCCCCTGCTGAGGCTCGGCCAGGGCCTCACGGAGGTGGCCTCGGACCTCCCGGAGGTCTTGGACTCGGGTGGCCATGTCCGTCTGCAGCGCGTCTGACAAGGGAGGGTCCACCACCGCGAACTCTCTCACCACCGCCTCAAGCTCCTCCATCTCCTGGGCGAGCACACCCAAGGCCCGATGGGCCTCCTCCCAGAGGACCTCCATCTGCGACCAGTCGGGCTGGGCCCGGGTGCCGGCGGTCACCCAAAGCTGGCGATTCGGGCCGTCGCCGTCCTTTGCCCAGCCGCTCACCAGCACCCCAAGGACCTGATACAACCGCTCCAAGTGACCCCGCACCGCGCCGATCTCCTGCTCCCGCTGAACCAGCTCCTGCTCCAAACGCTCGCGTCGCAGGGGCGGCACGCCTCGGCGGCCCAAGAAGACCCGTACCCGTTGCAGCAGGCCCCGCAAACCCTCCAGGGCCTCCAGTTGGGCGTTTTGGGGGACGCGAAAGCCAAACTGCTCAGTGGCCTCCTCCTCCAGGTGATGGGCCTCGTCCACAATGAGGTGCTCGTACTCCGGCAACAGGGCGCCGCCCGCGGCGGCATTGGCCAAGAGGAGGGCGTGGTTCACAATGAGGATGTGGGCGGCTTCGGCCCGCTCTCGAGCGGCCCGCAGAAAGCAGGCGGGCTCTGCGCCAATGCACTCCTTGGCCCCCCGGGACGAAAGGCCGTCCCACAACCGCTCCTCCACGGCCAGCAGGCTCATCTCAGACCTGTCTCCCGTGGCAGTGGACTGGAGCCACAGGAGGGTCCTGGCAAAGAAGCGAGCCTCCTCTGGGCTGAGGGTCTCGGCGGCCCGCGCCTGGGACCAGCGACGCATGCAGAGATAGTTGGTCCGACCCTTCAGGTGGGCCACGCGGATGGGCGAGTCGCCGTCCTGGAGACCCAGGGCCTGAAGGGCTGCGGGGATGTCTTTGGTGACGAGCTGCTCCTGGAGGTTGATGGTGTTGGTGGAGACAAGCACTCGCACCCTGTTCCGCAGGGCAAAGAGGGCCGCTGGAATCAGGTAGGCCAGGGACTTGCCGATGCCCGTTCCGCCCTCCACCATCAGATGGTGCCCTTCGTTCAGGGCGGTGGCCACCTGCTTCATCATGCGGACTTGCTCCTCGCGGCGCTCGTAGCCTGGAAGGGCCTGGCTCAGAGGTCCCTCAGCGCCAACCAGAGCCTCCAGCGCCTCCTCCTCCACCGGCGTAGCCACCGTGCCCTGGCGCAAGGGTCTGGACCCGCCCAACCGCCGCTGGAGGGCCTCGAGGTCTATGCCGCCGCCCTTCCACAGGGCAGGGGTCACCCTACCGGCGCTGCCCGACGCGCTCAGACCTGCCAGCAGGCCCCCCAGGGGCCACTGCGCATGGGACGCGAGACGCCCGAACTCCGCCAGGGTCTCCGGCTCCTGCTCCTGCGCCAGGCCCAGGAGCGCCATGAAGAGGAGGTGCGTCACCTGAGCATCGGGAAGGGCGCGATGGGGTCGCGGGTGAGCAACGCCGACCGAGGCAGCCAGCGGGGCAAGGGAGTAGCTCCTGCGCTTGGGGAAGAGGATGGTGGCGAGGTCCCAGGTGTCGTAGGCCAGACCAGACAGTCGGACCCCCTTCTGGGTGAGAAACCCCACGTCGAAGGGGACGTTGTGGCCCACCAGGGGAGCGTCACCCACGAAGGCCTCGATCTCTCCAGCGATGGCGGCAAAGGGAGGCGCTCCCTGGAGGTCCTCCTGCGTGATGCCCGTGAGGCGGCGCACCACCGAGGAGAGAGGGCGGTAGGGGTTGACCAGGGTCTGATAGGTGCCCAGCACTCGGTCGCCCTGGAACTTCACGGCCCCCACCTCGATGATCTCATCAACGGAGGAGCTCAGGCCCGTGGTCTCCAGGTCCAGAGCCACAAAGGGCTGGCCCCAGGGGGACATGTGTCCGCCAGGGATCTGTTGCAACACGGTGACCTTTCTACCGCTCGTGCGTTGAGGATCTAGTCCAGTAGCCTTAGCAGGGTGATGAAAAACCCGTTCGACCATCCCCCTGACCCCCTTCCTGCCAGGAAGGGGGAGTTTTTAGATATGGGGGACACCCCCATACCCCTGGCAAAGGGGCTTCGCCCCTCTGCACTCCCCATATTTCGGCACTCCCCTAATGAAGCAAGCCCCTGCTGACGGACAAAGATGCTTGGAGCTCCACCATCTTCACCAGGTAGACCTCAAACCCCTGTCCCAGGAGCCTGCGCTCGATGTCCTGGCCTTCCGCCCAAGGGGCCAGGATGTACAGCGTAGGCCCCGTACCCGCCAGGTGGACGCCCTGGGCCCCCGCCTCCTCAAAGACGCTCCAGTAGTGCTCCAGACAGGGAAAGGAGGTGAAGGCGACGGCGGCAAAAGCGTTGAACAAGGCCTCTGCTTTCAGAGGCTTACCGTCCCTCAGGCAGTGGGCCAGGGCGCCCGTGGCCTCCCCACGAGTATACGCGTTGTGGGGCAAAGCCCTGTACAGGGCCGCCGTCTTGTTTGCGAGCGTGATGGGAGGGTGCAGCAACACCACACCGAGGTCACCCTGAGGGGTTGGCAAAGGGGTCAGCCGCTCTCCCCTTCCCTCCACCAGCGCCGTGCCCCCATACAGGAAAAAGGGCACGTCCGAACCCAGCCGAGCCGCCAACTCGTGCAACTGGGAAGCCTCCAGGCCCAGGCCCCAAAGCTGGTTCAGCCCTCGCAGGGTCGCTGCGGCGTCGCTGCTGCCCCCACCCAGGCCCGCCGCCACGGGGATGCCCTTCTCCAGACGGATTCGGGCGCCCGCCTTCTGACCCGTCTCCTCTTGGAGGAGTCGTGCCGCCCGATAGACCAGGTTGGCCTCCATCGGCAACTCCGGCAGGGAGCACTCCAGGCTGAGGCTCAATGCGGGCTCGAAGGTGAGGGTATCGCTCAGGTCAACGGGCTGGAGCACCGTGGCGACGTCGTGATAGCCGTCGGTGCGCTCCCCCAGGACCTCCAGGGTCAGGTTGACCTTGGCGTAGGCCTGAAAGATTATCATCCCGATCCCGATCGGGACGCCCGATAGAGGCCTGCCCACTCCTCCAGGGTCAGGGTCTCGGCCCGGCGAGTGGGGGTCACTCCAGCTTTGAGCAGAAGGGCCTCGCTTTGCAAGGGCGAGAGCCCCAGCCCGTAGTGCAAGGCGTTCCGCAGCTGTTTGCGGGGCGCGCTGAACCCCCCTCGGACCACGCCGAAGAACCCCTCGACACTGTCGACCTCGACCGCAGGTTGAGGCAGCACTCGAATGCTCACGATGGCCGAGGTGACTTTGGGAGGAGGGCGAAAGGCCCGAGGAGGCACCAGGCCCACCACGCGAGGCTGGCCGTAGAACTGGATAGCCACCGACAGAAGGGATCGCTTGCCAGGAGGCGCCACCATCTGCTGGACCACCTCCCTCTGGAGCATGACCACCAGGAGCTGTGGCTTGTGGGAGGCCTCCAGAAACCTCCGGAGGATGGGCGTGGCGGCGTAGTAGGGCAGGTTGGCCACCACCTTGTAGGGCTCGCGGCCCCCCAACAGATCCTCTGGAGTAGCCTCCCGAGCGTCACCCACTACCACCTCCAGGTTCCTAACCCCCTGGAACCGCTGGCGCAACGCCTCGGCAAGGTTGGGGTCCAGCTCCACCGCTACAATCCTGCGAGCCTGACCGATCAGCGCCTCCGTCAGCACGCCGGTGCCTGGCCCCACCTCGACCACCGTGTCCTCGGCGGTCAGGGATGCCGCTCGGAGCATGGGACCCAGATAGCGACGGTCCTGGAGAAAGTGCTGCCCCAGGGCCTTATGGCCTCTTGTTCTGCTTCGGAGCTCTACCACTGGACCCTCTCTGGAAAAAAGCGCGATAGGAACAGCCGCTCATGGTGAGCTTGTCGAATCCCGACTTGTCGGGACTCGCCCTTCGACAGGCTCAGAGTGAGCGGGGAGGGGGCGGACCTTATGCACGCGAACTTACGCAATCGAGTACTGGACCCGTCACCTCGAAGTTCGCTTGCTCTCCATGCTCCGCTGGGCAGCAGGAGAGATGCTCGTAGAAAATAGAGAGGAGACTGTGCACCCCTCCTCGATGACAACCTGTGGCGTGCCTGAAGGGGCGGGCTCGGGCCAGGTAGACCTGCGGCACCCGGAAGCTTCCGCTTACCGCTGCTTCCTTCCGGACCTCACGGGGTTCACGGGCTACCGCCGCGCAGGGCCCAACCCTCAACGCCCACCGCATCCAGGTAGAGGCTCCAAACTGCAACCTCAAAGGGGAATTCAACCCCGCTAAAGCGGATTGCGGGTTCAGGGCACCGCTAGCTCCCCATCTAGCACAGCCTCCAGGTTCCATGGTAGGTGGCGCCCTGGGGCCTGTCAATCGAACCGAGGCATTGCCTTCTCCACGACCTGCTCTCTACAATCACACGCATGTCCAATCGGCTTTGCACAAAAAGTCCTGTACAGCTCTGTAGTCCACGGCTAACTCTGCGGTTTCACCATCTCCCTGGCCCCCTTCTTTCCAGGAAGGGGGGGGGTTAGCTATGGGGGACACCCCCATACCCCCGTCAGAGGGGACTCCGTCCCCTCTGAGCTCCTCCACTTCGGGGGTTTTCGTGCAAAGCCTGTTCAACTCTCTTCTGCGACGGCTTGCTGGAACCGTCGTTTTGCTGTCCATCCTGGCCTCCTGCAGCGCTCCCCAGCCGACGGGGGCTCCAGCCTCTAGCCCCAGTCCCACCGTGGCGCCACCATCCCCTTCTGCAACCCCCACCCCAACCCTGGCTCAGCGATTGGACCTGACGTCGGCAACGACCCAGGGGCTGACCTTACACTATGCCCCCACCACGGCCCCCATCCAGGTCCAATGGGTGGTGGACACCTACGCAAGGGCCAAAGAACTCCTCCCCACCACTCTTGCCGTCCCGCTGACCGAGGCCACCGTCTACCTCCTGGACCAGGAGGCCTACACCCAGATCATAGGCGGGAACCATCCCGAGTGGACCCAGGGCTATTTCCGCGAGGGGGAGGCGTACATCAATAGAGCGCCCAGCCTCATCTGGGACGAATCGGTCCCCGAGGAGGAGCGCCAGGGCTGGCTGGGCCTGCACATCAAGGAGATCACCCAGATGATCACGGCCCACGAACTCACCCACCTGGCCCTCCGGGAGCACCGGCTGCCCCGTTGGCTGGACGAGGGGCTGGCGCAGTACGTGGAGGCCAAGATGGCCCCTCCGGAGTCCGCAGCCAGGCTCCTCCTGCAGCGAAGGTACAAGTTGAGGGCGGCCATGATCGCCGGCCTGCTCCCCACCGCGGCCCAACTCGCCTCCCCAAACTGGGCCACAGACGCCCAGGGAGAGGCCGACCTGCACCTCCTTTACGACGTGAGCGCCCTCATCGTCCAGGCAGTGGCCGGGCAGCAGCAAGAGGACGGCGTCAGGCGCCTGGTGGCCAGCCGAGGAGCCGAGACGCCCGTGGACGCCCTGCTGCGACAGACCCTCCAGCCTTGGCTGAACACCCCACTCCCCGAGGAGCAAGCCGCCCTGGTGTTGTGCGGGTTAAACCGCTTTCTGGCCCTGAAGGATCAGGCGACAGATGCGTGGGACAAGATGGTGGACAGCCCAACGCCCGTCTACCTGGGGTTCCAAACGTGGCTGCAACTCCTCGCCGCCGACCTCGATGGCCTGCCCGCTGACACCTTGGTGGAGGAGATTCGCGCCACCTATGCGAACAGCGTCGCCTGGTGGAACGAGGCCCTGGAAAGCTATAGCCAGGGCGACTTCTTGACGGGGAACCGCCTCTTCAGGCTGAGCACCACCCTCAGCAACACCGCCAACCATCTCCTGCCGCAGGCCTGGGGCGTCTACCTCATCGTGCCGTGCCCGCTGCTGGAGGCGCAGCTCCCGTAATGTGGGTGCAGGGTTCGCCCTGCACCCACATTACGGGAGCTGATTTAGGGCAAACGCCCAGGTAGAGGCATCAGGAGGGTGCAGTCCCAATTCATCGGGACACCCACGTTGACCATCGCCAGCACCTGACAGCGGCGAAGGACATTACTGAGCGTGGGTGCAGACCGTAGGCCCCATATCCCCGCATCGGGGTCGAAGACACTCGACGTGTCGGTGGCACGCCCTGCACCCGACTGGCGCAAAGGCCCGCAAGGCGGTACACTACCCTGTAAACTCCCGCGAGGTGCAAGCCAACAATGATGCAGGAACCGGTGAACGAGCTGCAACCTTTCGAGCGGGCCATGGTAGTGATAGCCCACCCTGACGATGCCGAGTTCATGGCCGCGGGCACCGTGGCCACGTGGACCCGGCAGGGAAAGCAGGTGGTGTACGTGGTGTGCACCAACGGTGACAAGGGGAGCTCAGACCCCGAGATGGTTCCTGCCCGCCTGGCCACGATCCGGGAGGCCGAGCAGCGAGCTGCCTGCGCCGCCCTGGGGGTCTCCGACGTGGTGTTCCTGGAATACCCCGACCAGTACCTGCAGAACACCCTGGAGCTGCGGCGCGACATCGCCCGGCAGATCCGTCGCTTCCGCCCCGACGTGGTCATCTGCCAGGACCCCGTGCGTCACTTGACGGGTCGCTTCCTGAACCACCCTGATCATCGCAACGCGGGTGACGCCACCCTGGACGCCGTCTTCCCATCGGCCCGCGACTACCACGCCTTCCCCGAGCTTATCGCCGAGGGGTTCATGCCTCACAAGGCCCTTCAGGTGCTGGTCGGCATGGGCGGTGGCGACGAGGCCAACCTCTGGATCGACATCAGCGAGAGCATTGACCAGAAGATCGAAGCGGTGCGGCAGCATAAGAGCCAGTTCACCAACACCGACGGCTTGGAGGAGCGTGTGAAGGAGGGGGCTCGCCGGACGGCGGGAGAGCGAGGCATGCAGTACGCCGAAGCCTTCCGCTACCTCAGGCTGAGGTGAAGCTGTCTCTTCTCGCTGTGTGGGCCCTCGCGCTGCTCGCCGTGGCCCTGGCAGGGAACGCCACGTCTGCCCACGCCCAGGCCCTGGGACGCGCCGAGGAGATCCTGCGCCAGCAGGTGGGCGCATACAGTATTGCCGTTGCCGCCAGCTCCGCCAAGCCCTACGTGGGGGAACTGTACCTGTGGGTCAGCCTGGCGGACGCCGCCACGGCCCAGCCCGTCACCGATGCCCAGGTGAGCATCCTGGCCCAACGGTCCATAGACACCCCGGAAGGACGTGCCCTGGTAGTGCACTCCCCCTCGGCGCCCGGGACCTACGTGGCAGGCATCAACCTAGACCAGCCGGGGACCTGGCTCCTCGCCTTTCAGATCACCAGCCCCCTGGGCGAAGCAACGACTACCCTCGACCTGGAGGCGCGGGAGATGCCTCGAAACCCGTGGGTGGGCACAATAGGCTTTGCCATAGTAGTGCTGGTGCTTGTCCTGGGTGGACTCTACGTGGCGTGGAGCGCTGGGCGGAGGCGTCGAGCCCTCCAACCGTAGTCCGGCTGCGGGAAAAGGGGTGTCCAGAGGAGCAAAGCCCCTTTGGCAGGGGGCTTGGGGTGTCCCTCAGATACAATTTCACCCCCTTCCTGGCCAGGAAGGGGGCAGAGGGATGGTCGAAAAGGTTTTTCATCACCATGCTGGACCTTCCCGGTCGGTCATACGCCCCTGAAGCTCCGCCAGGCGACGCTCCAGGGCCTGCTGGCGCACTGCCAGGGTCAGGTCTCCGCGGGTCCGCTCCAAGGTGCCGCGCACCATGTCCGTCGTCCGGCGCAAACCTCCAGTGACCCCCTCCGGGTAGTCCATCGTCACCATGAGAGTGTACACCTCGTCCATGGTGGCGAGGGCCGCCTCACATCGGCCCACCTCATCCCTCCTCAGAGCATCGAGGATGAAGCGCCGCAACTCCCCCACAGCATCCCCAAGGCCGTTCAGGTAAGCGGCCATCTCCACCTGAAGCCCTTGGGGAAGGGGCATGGGCCTTTCGGCCACGAAGGCTAAGGTCAAGCTGGCCTCGGCGTACTCCTTCTGGGCGTCCTGGACAAAGCCGGCGTAGTAGAGGTCCTGGTGGTTTGGAAGGGCCTCCCTCATCTCACGCACCCGCTGGGCCGCCTGCCGCAGCAACGCTTGGGCCTGGTCAAACTCCCGGCGGTGGGCCGCCCGAATGGTGTTGGCCGAGAGCCGTATGCACTCGCGGGAGAGGGCCAGTGCCTGCTCCCGGGCCTTGTGCTTGGCCTGAAACACCTGCTGGGCCTCTTCGGCCAGGACCGACATGGTGTCGGTGTAGTTCATCACGAGTACGCCTCCATACAGTTCACCTCGCTAGGCCTGGGCCCCTTGTGGCCCCCGCGATCCGCTCCATCAATCGCCGCGCCGCGCCCTCGGGGTCGTCGGCCCCCACCACGGCGCTGATGACGCACACCATGTCGGCCCCCGCCTCCACCACCTGCTGCACATTCGCCTCGTTAATGCCACCGATGGCCGCCAGGGGAAGGGACACCCGCTGTCGCACTGTGCGCAGCGTCTCCAGTCCAGCGGGGCGCGTGTTCTCCTTGCTGAGGCTGCCGAAGATGTCCCCCACCGCCACATAGTCCACGCCTTGGGCATGGGCCTCCAGGGCCTCTTCCAGGAGGGCGTTGGAGCGCCCCACCAGCTGGTGGGGCCTCAGAACCGCCCGGGCCGCCGCCACGGGGAGATCGTGCTGGCCCCCGTGAAAGCCGTGGGCGTCGCAGGCGACGGCCAGATCGGCGTGGTCGTTGATGATGAGGAGGGCGTTGAACCGCTCGCATAGCTCCCGCAGGCCCAGGGCCGTGGGCAGCAGGTCTCCCTTGTCCGAGGCCTTATCACGTAGCTGAAGCACCCGAGCTCCGCCCCGAAGCGCCGCCTCCGCCACCTGAACCACCGGTCGCCCCCTGGAGGCCTGGGGGTCCACGATGACGTAAAGGCCCCGTAGGCGCTCCCTCAAAGGCTGGCGAAGGGCCTGGCCCAGGGCCTCCTCCACCGATTGAAGGGTCTTTGCAGCATCAGGGCCAAGGGAACCAGGGGGGAGATGGGTCACCATCTCCCGGAGATGCCGCGCCAGAGAGGTCGCCGCCGCCAAAGGAACCGCTACACCTTCGCTCTCCACGATGGGTAAAGAAAGTCCCGCACGAAGGCGTTGAAGGGCTTCAACCAGGTCGGAGCGAGAGAGGTGGGCTCGGACGGCCTGCTCCAGGAGGCCCGGGTTGAAGACCACAGAGCCCAGAAGCCCGGAGGAGGCGGTCATGGATGCAGGCTTGAGGAGACGGCTTCCAGAGAGTAGGTTTTCACCCCAAGCTACTCTTCGCCAGAGTCGTCACCAGCGGCGCTGGCATCGTTAAACCAGGGTGGTTCAATCCCAGCGTCCATCCTGGTCATGGTATCGGCAAAGCTGTCCCCCATCTCCGTGCCCTGCTCCCGGCGCATCCTCTGCAGCCACCCCTCCATGGCCTGGGGGTCGTCCTGGTCAACGTCGAACATGGACTCGCCCGAGGGCATCCAGTCCAGGCTGCTGCCCCAGGACTTCAGGAAGGCCACCCGGGAGACCAGCCGATCCACCTGCTCGCTGTCACAGTGGGGGCAGTGAGCATCGGTCACGGCGGAAAAGGTGCGGAAGAAGACGTCGCTCTTCTGGCCGCAGCGTTGGCAACGGTACTCGTAGATGGGCATGCAGACCTCAATGCAAAGGGGTCTCTAAACGAATTGTAGCACGAGCCTGGGGCACCCTCAACCGGCCTCCACGGCATTGCGCAGGTGCTCGATGTGAAATCCGCTCCCTCCTGATGGCCGTAGGGCGATGAGATCAATGCGCCACTCCTGGGGGCTCTCGGGATGCTCCTGGAGGAACCGCTGGGCCACGGCGATGAGACGTCTCCCCTTGGCGGGGGTCACCGACGCCTCGGGCGTCCCCAGCCCGCCGCTCTGCAGGGTGCGCACCTCGACGAACACCAGGGCGTCGCCCTCTCTGGCGACGATGTCCATCTCACCCTCGGGGCACCTATAGTTCCTCTGGACGATGCCATACCCCTGCTGCCGAAGGTAGGCGACGGCAGTTTCTTCACCCCTGGCGCCCACCTGGGCGCGAGGGGAACCGACGGCAGGGGTAGAAGCACGCGAGGCCGGGAAAGACCCCTCTTGAAGGGGCCCCCGGGCGCCGGCCTTCCTCTACAGAAGCTCCCTTACGGGGGCGAAGGAGCGCCGGTGAATAGGCGAAGGCCCCAGGGTTGCTAAGCGGCGCAGGTGCTCCGGTGTGGGGTACCCCTTGTGCTGGGCAAGGCCATAGCCAGGGTAGCGGTCGTCCTCCTCCACGAGCCATCGGTCCCGGGTGACCTTGGCGACCACCGAAGCCGCAGCGATGGAGAGGCACAGGCGGTCGCCGTGGATGATGCCTTCCTGGGGCAGGTCCACCTCTGGAAGCTTAAGGGCGTCGATGAGGAGGAAGTCGGGGCGGATAGAAAGGCCCTGAAGGGCTCGCACCATGGCCAGCCGGTTGGCGGCGGTGATTCCCAGGGTGTCGATCTCGTGAGGCGTCACTGCGCCGATGGCCCAGGCCACGGCCTGGCGCGTAATGAGGGCGTAGGCCTGCTCCCGCTGGCGAGGCGTCAGGAGCTTGCTGTCGCGCACCACCTCGGGCCCCAGAGCGTCCACCTGGGGCAGAAGGATCACGGCGCCGGCCACCAGGGGGCCAGCCAGGGGTCCCCGCCCCACCTCGTCCACCCCAGCGATGGCCCTGTAGCCCTGGCGGCGCAGTCTCGTCTCCCACTGGTAAGACGGGGATATGGGCATTACAGCCTCGCAGCCTCTACCTCGACAACAGGTGGGAGGGAGCCCTCACCCCTGCCCTCTCCCAGAGGGAGAGGGCAATGAATTCTCTCCCCCCTTATGGGGGAGGGCCAGAGTGGGGATGGCCCACCGAGCCCTCACCCCCATCCTGGCCTTCCCCCATAAAGGGGGAAGGGAGAACCCTGGCCTACCACCTGAACGCTTGCCCTGGATCACGCATCGTAGCGTGGGTGCAGGGCACGTCCTGCCTAGCCACCGCTGGCGCCCTGCACGTCCCGTTTCTGGAACAGCCAGAAGGCCAGCCCACCCAGAACCAGAATGTAGGCCCCCAGCACCAGGAAGGCATGCAGCCCATCGGGGAACTCGCCAAGGCCGACACCCCCACCCAGAATCATGCCCCTCAATCCCTCCCGCTGTTCGCCAAGCATCCACCCCGCAATGTTCCGCCCCAGAAGGAAGTCTGCCACATTCTGGAACCAATCAAAGAGGTTGATCAGGATCAGTACGACGATCTGCTCGCCGAAGGAGTAGGCCAGGGCGATGGCCATACCCCCCGCCGACGAGCGTGTCAGCACGGTGAACAAGGCCGCCAGAACTACGTAGGGCAAGAAGGAGAACCAGACACGGCCCAGACCCCTGGCCCAGTCCGTGAAGGCACTGAGCACCGCCCAGTCGCTTGCCCCGCCGCCCACCAGAGCCCCCGCAATGAGGCTGCTCACCACGGTGGCCGCCGTTACCACAACAAGGGCACCTACTGAGACCAGGGCCAGCACCGCCAGCTTGCCGGCCAGGTACTGCCAGCGCCCTATGCCCCTCACCAGGACCAGCCGCACCGTGCCCCAGCCGAAGTCTGTTCCTATGACAGAGGCGGTGAGAATCGCCATCAGAATCACACCTATGCCCTGGGCTGCAGTCAGAGCGCCCGAGAGGCTCTCGGGGAGGGTAAAGCTGTTGCGCCTTCCTTCAAGCCGCTCTTGCTGCCTCGTCATTGCCTGCTGGCATTGCTGCTGCAGCCCCTCTATGAGACGAGGGTCTATCCCCGCGGGAAGCCCCTCGGTCCGGCCCGCCAGAAGATCGTTGCAGTTCACCGCAACAGGCGCATCGCCTGTTAAACGGCCGCCTATGGGCGCACCGCCCAGGAAGACCCGGCCTCCCGTGCTTTCCAGGTTGCGATAGGAGAAGAAGTTCGCCCACAAAAAGAGCTGAGAGAAGAGGAGAAGAATGCCCAGCAGGACCCAGGGCATCCATCGTCGGCGGAGCTTGAACCACTCCCAACGAACAAGGGTTGGCGCCTGGGCCGTCACCGTGTCCCCTCAGCAATCACAGAGCTGTCTTCCCCCGTCACCTCCAGGAAGTAGCGCTCCAGCGAGAGTTGAAGGGGCGCCATTTCGCTGACGTAGACGCCCTCTTTTGCAAGAAGAGCCGTCATCTCCCACGACCGCTCCAGCGGTGCATTAGCAACCAGGCACCCATCCTCGCTCCTCACTCCTGTCACCCAGGGAAGAGCGGCAAGCAGAGGCAACGCCTTCCCATCGTCCGTGGTCTTGAGCCGAACGGCGCCTTGCTGCCGGAGGAGGTCCTGGACACGCCCCTGGGTGATGAGGCGGCCCTTGGAGAGGATGGCCACACTATCGCACACCTGCTCCACCTCGTAGAGGAGGTGGCTGGAGAGGAGCACCGTGCGTCCGCCCCTTCCCAGGTCTCGAATGAGCTGGCGCACTTCAGCCATCCCAGCGGGGTCCAGGCCGTTGGTGGGCTCATCAAGGAACACCAGGTCGGGCTCTCCCAGCAAGGCGTAGGCGATGCCCAGGCGCTGCTTCATGCCCAAGGAATAGGTGGAGAACTTGCTGTTGGCACGGCCAGATAGGCCCACCACCTCCAGCAGACGGTCCACCTCACCAGGCACTCTCCGACGGCTGATGCCCTGAAAGTACAGGAGGTTGGCACGGCCTGAAAGGTAGGGAAAGAAGGTCGGCCCCTCCACAATGGCGCCCACCCGCTGAAGGGCCTCCCGGTACAGGGCGCCGGAGCCCTGGCCCAGCAGACGCATGGCTCCCGAGGTGGGCCGCACCAGGCCCAGGAGCATACCCATGGTGGTGGTCTTGCCGGAGCCATTGGGCCCCAGCAGCCCGAAAACCTGCCCCCCATGCACCTGAAGGGACAGGTGGTCCACAGCCAGCACCTGTCCATACCATTTGGTGAGGCCCTGGGTCTCGATGGCTAGGGGTGTTGCTTGCATCGGCCTTTGCCGTAGAGGCATCCCGATGCTATCGGGACGCCTCTACAAACCAGGACTTGTGGCGACCGCACGACAGGTAGAACAGATCTCCCCATTTGGGCAAGCGTTCCGGTCACCCACCCCCTCAATGATCCCCCCGCCCAGGACCTCCTCCCCTGCATAGAAGACCACCGCCTGGCCCGGGGTCACCGCCCGCTGGGGCAGGTGAAAGCGTAGCTCCGCCCAGTCGCCGTGGGGGACCAGGGTCGCGGGTGCTTGGGTAGACTTGTAGCGGATCTTGGCGGCCACCTCCACCGGTCTGGCGGGAGCGACGCCCGCCAGGTAGCTCGCTCGTGATGCCCACACCACCTGCTGGCCCAACTCCTCCAGGGAGCCCACCACCACCCTGCGCCGCTCTGCGTCCAGGGAGACGACATATCGAGGCTCAGAGGAGGCGACACCAAGGCCTCGGCGCTGGCCCACGGTGAAGAACTCAATCCCTCGATGGTGGCCCACGACCCTCCCGGAGGTATCCACGATCTCCCCCGGCGTAGGAGTAACACGCTCCTGCAGGAAGGAGCGATAGTCGTTGGAGGGGATGAAGCAGATCTCCTGGCTATCGGGCTTGTCGGCCACCGGCAGCCCAGCCTCCCTGGCCAGAGCGCGGATGGCGTCCTTGGAGTACCACCCCACGGGCAGAAGCAGGCGCTGCATCTCCGCCTGAGTGAGGGTGAAGAGGACGTAGGACTGGTCCTTGCGGGGGTCCGACGCCTCCAGAAGGTGAAAAGCGCCCTCCTGCTCCACCAGACGGGCGTAGTGGCCCGTGGCGATGTAGTCGGCCTCCAGGAAGAGGGCGCGGCGCAGCAGGAAGTCGAACTTAATCTTATCGTTACAGGCCAGGCACGGGTGGGGCGTGCGCCCACGCTGGTACTCGGCGACAAAGTAGTCTATGACGTGGCGCTGGAACTCGCGCTCGAAGTTGAGAACGTAGTGGCGCGCGCCGATGACCTGGCAGACGCGGCGGGCATCCTCCACATCCTCAGGGGTGCAACACCCCCGGTTCAGGGGCGCGGCGTCCGGGTTCTCCACCGAATAGAGGCGCATGGTGACACCGATCACCTCATACCCCTCCCGGGCCAAGAGGAGAGCGGCAACGGCAGAGTCCACACCTCCGCTCATGGCGACGACAACGCGTCCACGGCTCATAGCAGTCCTCCTCGCCGAAGGCTACCACAAACGGCGTGGGGCCTCAAGGACAGGTTTGGATTCTAGTCCCCTGAGTCGAGAAAAAACCGTTGCCGTCAAGCACATGCCGAAGCGTGGGTCCAGGGCCCGCCCTGGCCCTGCCCTTGACACCGACGGGAGCGAGGGGTAAGGTAAAGCCAGGCTTGGGGACAGCACTCCAGGCCCCTTTGAAGAGCATTATTGAGACGGAGTATCAACCACGGTGGTCACGTCGGAGCCGCACACACTTCAAGAGGGCATCGAGCAGGCGGGGCATCGCCTCACCTACCCTCGACAGGCCATCCTGGACCTCGTCGCCCAGCACCCTGACGGCTTCACCGCCGAGGAGGTGTGCGCCCAGCTCCCCCAGGTGGGCCGGGCCACCGTTTATCGGACAGTGAAGCTGCTCCTCGACTTGGGGCTCGTGTGCAAGATGACCGGGCCGGACGGCGCCCCTCGCTACACTCTGTCGGTCGCAGGCCACCATCACCACACCCTATGCGTCCGGTGCGGCGCCGCAGCCGACTTCCAGCGATGCACCGTGGACCTCATCCTGCAGACCCTCCGCGCTGAGACAGCGGGGGTCATCCTGGGCCACCGCATGGAGGTGTACGTCCTCTGCCCCCGGTGCCTGGAGCAGGAGGAGACCACCTCCAGCGGCTCTCCCACCTAGCATGCCCGGAACCTTTCATAAGAGTGAGTGGACAGTGGAAGACAGTGATACAGAGTCTCAAAAGCGCCGCCTCAACGCCTCCATCGAGGTGGGCAGCCCTCGGTCTGGGTCTGGCCCTGGCCGCCGCTCTGCTAGCCTGCCAGACTCAGACCCCTCCTTCCTCGGCCAATCAGCTCAGCGTGGTGGCCAGCTTTTACCCCCTCTATGAGTTTGCACGGCAGGTGGGAGACGATCTGGTGAAGGTGTCCTCACTGGCGCCCACGGGAGTGGAGCCCCATGCCTGGGAGCCCTCGCCACGAGAGGTGGTCGAGGTCTCCCAGGCAGACCTGTTCGTGTACAACAGCGCGGGCCTGGAGCCTTGGGCGGACAGGCTCATCAAGGAGCTAGGGGCCACGGGCCCCAGGGTGGTCAACGCTACGGAGGGGATGGCCTTGCGAAGGGCCGAAGAGGGATTGAAGGACAGCCCCTTGGACCCCCACGTGTGGCTGGACCCCGTGCGGGCTCAGCAGCAGGTCCAAGCCATCTCCACCGCCCTTCAGAAGCTTGACCCAGACCACGCCCAGAGCTACGACATGAATACCAACGCCTACCTTACCCTTCTGGGCCAGCTCGACCAGGAGTACCTGGCGGGGCTACGGAACTGCGAAAGCCGAACACTGGTCACCACCCACGCCTCCTTCGGCTACCTGGCGTCTCGATACGGCCTCACCCCTATAGCCATCTCGGGCCTCACCCCCGAGGCCGAGCCAAGCCCGGGCCGCCTCGCCCAATTGGCGAGAGATCTCAAGGCCCAGAGGGTCACCGCCGTCTACACGGAGACCCTGGTGAACCCAGCCGTGGCGGAAACCCTTGCCCTGGAGATCGGCGCCCAGGTGCTGGTCCTGAACCCCATCGAAGGGCTGACCCCTACGGAGGAGGCCCAAGGCAAGGACTACGTCGGCCTGATGCGGGACAACCTTGCTACCCTGCGGAAGGGATTGCGTTGCAGCTAGCCATGGGAGAACCCGTTATCACCTGCGAGCACGTCACCTACGGCTACACTGGGGAGCCGGTGGTCCAGGACGTCACCTTCACCCTGGGGAAGGGGGAGTTCCTGGCGGTGGTGGGCCCTAACGGGGGCGGCAAGTCCACGCTCCTAAAGCTGGCCTTGGGGCTTCTCCAGCCCCAGCTGGGGCGCGTCCAGAGAGCCCTGGAGTGGAAGGCCATGGGCTACGTGCCCCAACGGGCGGCAGCCTTTGACGTCCAGTTCCCCGGCACGGTAGGGGAGATCGTCTCCCAGGGCCTGTACCGCGGGCCTTCGGTGTCCAGCTTCTTCCAGCCCTGGAACACCCCACCGGTCCGGGAGGCCCTGGAGACGGTGGGCATGTGGCCCTACCGCCACCGCCGCATTGGCGCCCTGTCGGGGGGGCAGCAGCAGCGCGTGCTCATTGCCCGAGCCCTGGTGCGCCATCCCCAGCTCCTGGTCTTGGACGAGCCCACCGAGGGCGTGGACCCCGCCCTCCAGGAGGGGTTTTACGCCCTCCTGCGCCGACTCAACCGCGACCAGGGCATCACCATCTTCCTGGTCACCCACGACGTCGGCGTGATTCTCAAGGAGGCCACCCGGGTGGCCTGCGTGAACCAGCGGCTGGTCTTCCACGGGCCTCCCTCGGACCTCTCTGACGTTCACCTGTCCCAGCTTTACGGGGTGCCCATCGGCCTCGTTGAGCACTACCACCACTAGGGCATCCCGTAGTAGGGTGATAAAAAAGGGGAGTCCAGAGGGGCTCCGTCCCTCTGGTGGGGGTCTAGGGGTATCCCCCAGATACAAATCCCTCCCCCTTCCTTCCAGGAAGGGGGATAAGGGGGATGGTCGAAAGGGTTTTTTCACCAACCTAGTAGAGAACCGTAGCCTTTGAACACGGAGCGTTGCACGAATGCCTGAGATCCTGACCTACGCCTTCATGCAACGGGCCTTCCTGGCCGGCCTGCTGGTGGGCCTCCTGGCGCCCGCGCTGGGGACCTTCCTGGTCCTGCGCCGCCTCTCCCTGGTGGCCGACTCCCTCTCCCACGTGGCCCTCATGGGAGTGGCCCTGGGCTTCCTGCTGAAAACCCTTCCCTCCCTCGTTGCCCTGGTCACCACCACCGCCGCCGCGGTGGCCATCGAGCGTCTGCGGGCCACGGGCCGCCTCTCGGGAGACATCGCCCTGGCCCTCTTCCTCTACAGCTCCTTAGGCGTGGCCGTCATCCTCATCGGCTTGGCTGGGGGGTTCAACGTTGACCTCTTCACCTACCTGTTCGGCAGCATCACCACGGTAGGCAGGGGCGACCTGCTCCTCATGGGCGTCCTGGCCGTCGTTGTCCTGGGGGTGGTGCTGTACTACTACGCCGAGCTGGTCCAGACCACCTTCGACCCCGACCTGGCCCGGGTCAGCGGTGTGCCGGTGGACCGGGTCAACATCATCCTGGCCCTCCTCACCGGCGCCACGGTCACCATGTCCATGCGAGTGGTGGGAGTCCTTCTGGTGGGGGCCCTGACGGTCATCCCGGTGTTGGCGAGCCTGCAGCTTGCCAGCGGGTTTCGAGCCACACTCCTCCTCTCCATGGCCTTCGGCGTGCTCTCCGTCCTCGTGGGCCTGGTGGTTGCTTTCTATTGGGACCTTCCGGCAGGGGGCGCAGTGGTGATGGTGTCCCTGGCCATCCTTATGGCTGCGGCGGCGGCGGCCAGGGGCGCCCTCCGCCTCCGGCGTCGGACGACCGCAGCGGACCATGCCCTGTCAGAGCAGACCACCGACGCCTAGCAGGGCGTGCCAGAAAAAGCCCCCAATTGTCATTGCGAGCCCCGACTCTTCCGGCGCAACCGCGAAGGCCACCCAGCTCTTGACAGTCGTTGCTACTTGCACTAGAATACAATTGCGAATGTTCGCAGAAAGTGGTCCCGCCCATTGGCCGCGGGGCTCTCAATGATGTACACCCTATGCGAGCCTTGGTATCGGAAACAGAAGAGAAGAGAGGAAGAAGGTCGTGTTGGACCTGTCGGGCCCCGTAGCCGCATTGGTCCTGGGATTTTTGCTGGGCCTCAAGCACGCCACAGACGCCGACCACGTGGTGGCCGTCTCCACCATCGTCAGCGAGTACCGAAACGCCTGGCGGGGCCTGTGGGTGGGCGCCTCCTGGGGCCTGGGTCACACCACCCCGTTGTTCGTGGTGGGCATCGCCATTCTCCTGCTTCGAGGGTCTTTCCTAGAACCTGAGCGCTTCTCGCCGGCCCTTGAGTTCCTTGTCGGCGTGATGCTGGTGTTCCTGGGGCTTCAGGTCTTCTGGAGCCTCCGGCGCCGCCGCATCCACGCCCACGAGCACGGCCACGTCCAGGAGGCCCACGCCCACCGCCACACCCATGAGCTCCCAGTTGAGCCCGAGAGCCACCACGGGTTCCTCCACCTGGGTGGGGCAGGCAAGCCCTTCTTCCGGCTCAAGTCCTACCTGGTAGGGCTGGTCCATGGCCTGGCAGGGAGCGCCATTGTCCTCCTGGCCCTCCTCACCACCACTCCCTTTTGGGCCGGCATCGGCCTCATCTTTCTCTTTGGCGTGGGAACCATCCTCTCCATGGGCCTCCTGACCTTCCTCATGGGCATTCCCTTCGCCCTATCAGGCAGGTACGAGCGCCTGAACCGGGCCATCGCCGGCGTTGCAGGGGCCGCCAGCATCGGCTTTGGGGCCTTCCTGATGTACGAGATCGGCGTGGTGGAGGGGTTGTTCGCATAGGAGCCCACGGCCCGTCAAGAGACACGAGCACCAGTTCCACGTCGTGAGCAGCCTGCCCTGGACAACTCCCATCATTCTTGACCCTCAACTAGAAGCGTGATAGCCTTTACATTTGGCGGACGCGTGGTGGGCGTGGCCTAGTGGTTAGGGCGGCTGGCTGTGGCCCAGCAGATCGAGGGTTCGAATCCCTTCGCCCACCCCAGACCCCAAAATGGTCGCCGTCCCTTATGAAACGATACGAGAACCCTACTGAGGACACGGAGAGCACCTTCTGATGACTTCTGTTGACGTGTTGCCTTCCCTTCCCCCAACCCTCAAGGGCCTTGATGTGGTCCGCGCCGGAGACCCTAAGGGCAACGGCATGGTCCTGGAGATCACGGCAGCCTCAGGGAAACGGGTGTGGGCCATCGGCGTGCCCCAACCCCGCTCCACCTCCACCGGCCCTACGTGGGTCTACGTTGTCGATGCCGACGGGCTCACCCTCATCGACGCCGGCGGTGACTCCTCCAAGGAGCCTGTCCAGAGCGCCCTACCCCTTGTCGGCAAGCGCCTGGAGGACGCGCAGCGCATCGTCATTACCCACGGCCACAACGACCACGACGGGGGGCTGGGGGCGCTGTTGGCTGCCAGCGGCGCCGAGGTATGGGCCCACGAGCTCTACGCCCACCTCATCAGCCAGGGGTCCTGGCGTGCTCACGCCGGCGTCAACCCCCTGCTTCGGCAGTTGATGCCCTGGACCGAAGAAAAGGAGGGCCACCGGCCCCCAGGCATCGGTACGGATGCCCCCGAGTGGTGGCAGCACCACCTGGACTACCTGGAGATGCGCCGCCACCTTAAGGTTGGCCGCCCGCTGAAGAGTCACGATACCTGGGCAGGGCTCACCTTCCTGCACACGCCGGGCCACTCCCCCGATGAGCTCTCCATCACCATGGATGGCGTGGTGTTCACCGGCGACCACGTCCTGCCCGAGATAACGCCTCACCCCACGGTGGAGATGGACTACCCCAAGGACATGCCGCGCGATCTGCGGCATGCGTACCCATCCCAAGACCAGTACGGCCTCCAGGTCTACCTGAAATCCCTCAACACCGTTGCCCGGCTCGACCCTTCGGTACTGGTGCTGCCCGCCCACCGGCTGTACAACCGCGGGAGGTTTAACCTCCTCACCGTGAAGCGCGCCGCCGACATCTCTGGGCACCATGTGCGGCGTCTGCGCCGCATGACACGAAAGCTAGCCGAACAGGAGATGACCCTGGAGGAGATGACCCGGTCCACCTTCCCAAGCAGCAAATTGACAGGCGGCAACTTCATGGCCGGCGTCACCGAGGTAGTCAGCCACCTGGAGCTGCTCCTGGACACGGGGGACGTGAGCGTCACCCCCGAGGGGAAGTTCCGGTGGCACGGCACAGAAAAGTTCAAGGAACTCGTGGCCTCCCTGGCCTCCTAGCTCCTTCTTCAGCGCGCCCGTAGCTCAGCGGATAGAGCAGCAGCCTTCGGAGCTGATGGTCGGGGGTTCAAATCCCTCCGGGCGTACCAGCGCTGGCTAGAAAGAACGACCGCCCTCCTGAGGGCGGTCGTTCTTTCTTTATTCGCCGCCATCCCCATTGAATAGTGGGTACGCAGCCTCTGACGCCCGCCTCACACCACGCTTGACGGTGACCAGGAGATCAACCCCTTGTTTCCTGCGTTTTTCGTAACATTTGCTTTTATTCACCTATCCTCTTGACAAATCAAAGGGCCAATGTTATTCATGTCAATGGTAAGGGCAGGACTCACGAGAGAAGTGTTCAGGTTAGACATCCTGCTGTGCGTAGTGTGGTGAGCCGACTCTGAAGCCAACCAGAAGGAGGAAGAGATGGCGACCCACCGTTTGAGCGAAAGTCCCATGAGAAAGCTGTTGTCGTTGAGGTTCCTCGTGTTTGTAGGCCTGGCCCTCCTGGCCCTGGCCTGCGCCCCCGCGGCGGAGCCCCAGGCCGCTCAAGAACCAGCGGTTCCGGCCCCGGCAGAGGTGGCCGCGCCCGCCCCTGCCGCCCCCGCCGAGGCTCCCGTGGCTGCGGTAGTGCCAGCGGCACCCGAGGGCGGCAAGTACATAGACCGGGCAGGCCTACACATGTTTGTCCCCAAGGGGTCCGAGTACGGCGCACCGATTATCCCCGCCGACGCTCGGGAACCACGCTACGGCGGGACATTGACCCAGGCCCTGGCTGGGGACCCACCGAACATCGACCCCTACAGCACAACGGCAACCTTCTCATACACCCCGACAGGACATCTCTACGACCGCCTGGTCCACCTGCCCGTTGGAGGCGGGGTTGACGCAACCGTTCAAACGTTCGTCCCTGGCTTGGCAGAGTCGTGGGAGGTTGACGAGAACTTCATGAACTTCACCTTCCATTTGCGCAAGGGGGTGAAGTTCCAGAACCTTCCTCCAGTCAACGGGCGAGAGTTCACCTCCGATGATGTTCTGTTCACCTACGACCTGTTCACCAGCGCCGGAAGCGTCCAGAAGGGGTTTTTCCTGGACGTGAATAAGGTAGAGACGCCGGATAAGTACACCGTGATCTACCACATGAAGACACCCAGCCCTGGATTCCTCTCCGTCCTCAGCCAGGTGGGAAGAGGCTACATCCTGCCCCGGGGTTCGGAGAATATCAACCGAAAGATCACGGCCATAGGGACCGGGCCCTTCATCGCTGCGACGGACTACGAGTACAAGGTGGGCATCGACCAGCGCCGCAACCCAGACTACTGGGCCACGGATCAGCGCGGCAACCGTCTCCCCTTCCTGGACAGGTTCCTCGTCCGAATTATCCCTGACTCCTCGGCTCGAACGGCCGCGTTCCGCACCGGCAAGATTGACGTCGGAGCCAGCGTGGGCAACCCTACCGAGGCGAAGGCCCTGCTGAGGACCAACCCCACCACGTTGATCCGGGAGGGAACAACGCCCTTTGGCACGGCGGACGTCGGCTTCCGCCTGGACAAGGCGCCCTGGAGCGACGTGCGGGTCCGAAGGGCCATGTCTTTGGCTGTCGACTACGAGGCACTGTCCCAGACGCTCTACGAGGTGCCTTTCGATGGGTCTGTGATGATCAGCGGCGCTTGGTACGGGTCGAACAACACCATCGCGACCCTGACAAAAGAGTGCAGTTGCCCCTGGTACCAGGGGCCTGACGTGAAGCAGGCCAAGGCATTGCTGGCCGAGGCCGGCTACCCCAACGGCTTCACCACCACCTACGAGTACTTTATCTACAGCCAGCAGCACACCTCCAACGCCGAGCTCCTGGCGGAGTACTGGAGGCAGATCGGGGTCACCGTCCAGATCAAGAGCATGGACTACTCCATCTGGCGGGCCAACCTGGACAAGGGGGCCTGGCCCGACATCACCGGATGGAGCTTCATCTTCCCCTACCCCTCCTCCATGTACGGCGCCGTGGCGCAGGTGGTGCCGGGGCGGGCGGGGAACTCCAACATGGGCTGGGTCTTCGACCCCAAGCTCACAGCCTTGGTGGCGGACTTCGACACGTTGTACAAGGACGCCTCCAAGCAGACGAATGTGCTCAAGCAGATCCGCGCCTACGTCTTGGACCAGGTATACGGAGTCCCCTGGTCTGCGGGGCATAGTTACAGCGCCTTTGCCCCCCGCCTGCGAAACTACACACCCATCATCAGCATCTTGACAGCCGAGTACCGACTGGCGGTGGGCGCCTGGATTGACAACGACTGGGCCTTCAACCAGTAGTAGAGTGCTGAGCAGCGGACCACAGCAAAAAGGGCAGGGCGCCGACCCGGGTCGGCGCCCTGCCCTTTTTCGGCGTCCCAGGTGAGGGCGGAGTGACCATGACGCCTAGAGAAGAGGGTGACAGCACAGCGGTATTCGTGGTACATTACAATTTCGCAAACTCTCCGAAATCCATCCTTGATAAAATCGCCAGGCCTCGGTAAACATAGTATTCGTTAATGAGGTGGTGAGCGCCTGAACCGCAGCGCAAACACCACCTAGGGTCCAGCCAAAGGATAAACAGCCCATAAAGTCGCTTAAAGAGGAGAGGGAACCAATGGGAATCCGCTTGTCAAGACTACTGCTTCCTATTCTGGCGTTGTTGGCCCTTGTGGCCCTGGCCTGCGCCCCCGCAGCACAACCCACGGCTGAACCTGCTGTGGTGGCTCCACGGGAGACTCCAACAGCGGCCCCTGTCGAGGAGCTGGCGACCGCCGCGGAGGTTAAGCCCTCCGAAGAGGGAACCTACGTGGAGCGGGCGGGGCTCACGTTCTTTGTACCCAAAGGGTACGTGGCCGGCGGAGTCACCGTACCGCCCGACCCCCGGGAGCCCAAGTACGGAGGGAGCTTTACACGCGCTATCCAGTCAGACCCCCCCAACCTGGACCCCCAGCAGACCACTGGCTCCATGAGCTATGCAGTGACCGCCCTCCCCTACGACAGGCTCATTCACTACCCCATGGGGCCTGAGACTGACGTATACGGCACGGCAGTTATAGCCGGCCTGGCCGAGTCGTGGGAGATCTCCGACGACATGCTGACCTACACCTTCCATCTGCGCCAGGGAGTCAAGTGGCACAACACGCCTCCAGTGAACGGCAGGGAGTTCACCTCCGAGGATGTGGTGTTCACCTACAACCTGATGGCGGAGCCTGGGAGCGTCATAAAAGGGAGATTCGCCTCGGTGAACAGCGTGACGGCGCCGGACAGGTACACAGTGGTATACCGCATGAAGCAGGTGGACCTCTCTCTCATAGACACGCTGAGCGTGATTCCCTGGGGGTATATCCTTCCCAAGGAAGCCAAGCAGTTTAATCGCAAGCTCACGTCCATAGGGACAGGGGCTTACGTCATGCAGGGTGACTACGAGTACAAGGTGGGCGTCAACTTCCACCGAAACCCAGACTATTGGCTCAAGGACGCACAAGGGAACCAACTGCCTTACATAGAAAGCTACCGGCACGTCATCATCCCCGATGCCTCGGCGCGGACCGCCGCCTTTCGCACCGGGAAGATCGACTCGGGCACTTCCGCAGGGACGCCCATGGAGGTGCGGGCCCTCCTTAAGAGCAACCCCAACATCATCATCCAGGAACACATAGGTGTTCAGTCTAATGTAGGAGTAGGGTTCCGACTGGACAAGGAGCCCTGGAGCGACGTGCGGGTACGCCGCGCCCTCTCCCTGGCCATTGACTACGACGAGTGGTCCCGGACAGTCTATGAGATCGGGGCGAGCCCGTCCACCATGATCAACGGGTACTGGACAGGGGAGGCCAACACCCCGGCGAACTACGGAGAGTGGTACCAGGGGCCTGACGTAAAGCGGGCCAAGGCGCTCCTGGCCGAGGCGGGCTATCCGAACGGCTTCACCATGACCGTGGAGTACAACGTCTACGGGCCGGAGCACACCAACGCCCATGAGCTGATGCAGGCCTACTGGAAGGCCATCGGCGTGACCAGTCAGATCAAGGTCATGGACTACACCTTCTGGCGGGTCAACCTGGATAAGGGCACCTGGACGGACCTCACCGGCTGGGGCTTTATCGTCCCCTTCCCATCTAACCTGGACAGCCTGGTGGCGCCCCTGGTCCCTGGAGGCCCGGCGAACACCAACATGGGAAACCTCAACGATCCAGTGGTCACCGCGCTGGTCGAGGAGTTCAAGGTCTCCTACAAGGACAATGCCAAGCGCCAGGTTCTGCTAAAGCAGATCCGCCGCCGGTTGATTGATCAGGTGTATCAAATACCGTGGCAGTACGGGCACATTTTTGGCGTCACGCAGCCTTGGGTGCGGAACTTCCAGCCCACCAACAACGCAATGCAGTCGGAGGGCAACCGCGCCACCATCACCGCCTGGATTGACGACGCCTGGCGGGTCAAGTAGTAACGACCACAGACGGCTAGAGAGACCCGTTTGCCCCGGCGAGGGAATTGCCCCTCGTCGGGGCAAACCTTTATACTCCTACCCAAGCGACACCGCGCTAAGGAGGCCACCGTGGACTCCAGACAGGGCCCCCTTTTCCAGGGGCCCTGTCTTTTTCTCCCACGTCACCATCCCGGTGAAGGCTAGCGTCCTGGGAGCTTGCGACCGGGAAGAAAAGGCCCTAGCGGGCGGAGACGAACAGAGTGAACATGCCCACTCTGGTGCGGCAGAGAAGGCCAAGGCAACGGTCAAAAAGGAGCATAATGGAGAGCAGGACAAAGCCGTTCGAGGAGGCTGCTCATGCCGTTCAAAGCCTACTACCTCACCCCGGAGGGCCACCTCCAGCAAGGGCTTACGGAGGGGGCTGTCCGCATCGCCTTTGAATCCAAGGTGGGCCTCCTCTGGGTGGACGTCTCAGAGACCACCCCAAAGGATGGGGAGTTCCTGGAGCAGGTGTTTCACTTCCACCCCCTGGCCGTGGAGGACTGCGTAACCCCTCAACTGGTGCCTCCCAAGGTGGAGCAGTATGGAGACCACCTCTTCATCGTGACCCACGGTATCAACTACACCACATCTTCAGAGGTGGTTGAAACCACAGAGCTGGACCTCTTCCTGGGCCCCTCCTTCGTCATCAGCAACCACAACCTCTACCTCCACAGCGTAGACGCCGTGCAGAGTCTAGTCGAGGAGAGCGGCGCCCCCATGCGGCGCAGTGCCGACTTCCTGGCCTACGACCTGATCGACACCCTGGTGCGGAACGTGCTTCCCACCATTGAAAAGATGGAGGACGTAGCCGACGAGATCGAAGATCAGGCGCTGCAGAGCCCCCAGTCCGCCTATCTGGAAGCCATCCTCCGGCTCAAGCGCTCCACCCACCGGATCCACCGGGTCATCGCCCCGCAGAGGGAGCTTGTTTCCCGCCTGAGCAGGGGGGAGTTCCCCTTGGTGCGGCCCGAGGCCCTGGCCTTCTACCGGGACATCGCCGACCACCTGGTGTGGATCGAAGACATGAACCTCTCCTTGGCCAGCAGAACGGACACCGCTCTTTTCATCTACCTCCTGGCTGCGTCCAACCGCCAGAACGAGACCATGAAGACCATTGCCATCGTGGCCGCTGTCTTCTTGCCCATGACCGTCATCACAGGCATCTACGGTATGAACTTTGAGCATATGCCGGAGCTAAAGTGGCGGTGGGGGTACTTCGCCGTTCTGGGTGTGTTGGCGACAATAGCAGGAGCCACGCTGTGGTGGTTCTGGGCCCGACAGTGGATTCTGTGGGGGCGCAAGGAGGCGGTGCGCAGGATCACGCCCTTCGCCGTGGAGACCGAGAGGCTCCTGGGCCAGGTGATCCGACTGTCCAGACGGCGGATGCTCTCCCAGGAAGGGAGGAAATCAGCCCGGGGGCCCCACTCGGCAGGTCAGGCCACCATCGACAATCGCCATTGACCTGTCCCACCACCCAACGGCGTACGGGTTGACACGTTCCAGAGGGGCGAGTATGCTCTGGGATACGGGGCGCCGGACCCGTGTCTCCCTTTGCTGTGCGATAGGAAGGCAACCTCGTCGGGATTCGGAAAGGAGGTGGTTTCATGACTTTACGGGGAGTGGCAGCTATCGTGGGTATTAGCGAGATTCCAACGCGCCGCACCATACCTGGCCGGAGCACTCTGGGACTCATGGCCGAGGCTGTGAAGATGGCGCTAGACGACGCCCACCTGCGTAAGGAGGACGTGGACGGACTGGTCGGCGAGATGTTCCCCGGAGGTCCCGCCGAGTACATGGGTATAAAACCCCGCTTTTGCCAGGGAGTGCAACTGGCGGGCGCCACCGGGGCCGCCTGCATCGAGATCGCGGCGGCGGCCATCAACGCGGGCCTCGCCCAGACCATTGTGGTCACCTTGACCCAGGCACGAGAGGCCGCGGGGTACATGCCTCTGGAGACCGGCGGCCCCGGGGCCAGCACCGGCAGCGAGTGGGAGTCCTGGTTGGGCCCCGCCGCAGGGGCGAACAACGGCTACGGGCTTCTTTACCGCCGCCACATGCACGAGTTCGGCACCACCGAGCGGCAGCTTGCCCGCATAGCGGCCAACCAGCGGTTTAACGCTCTCCAGAACCCCAACTCGGCGTTCCAGGGTCAGCCCATCACTCTGGAAGACGTGATGAACTCCCGCTACATCAACGAGCCCCTGAAGATGCTGGAGAGCGTTATGCCGGCTGCGGGCGGCGGAGCGGTCATCGTCACCACCGCCGAGCGGGCCAAGGCCATGCCCAACCGGCCCGTATACGTCCTGGGCGCCGCAGTGGGTGTGAGCCACGGAAGCCACCCATGGCAGCTTGAAAGGACCACCACCAGCGCCGTCAGCATGACCGCGCCCGATGCCCTGAAGATGGCTGGGTACAGGGCCAAGGACATGCAGTTCGCCCAGTTCTACGATTGATACACCATCCTCGAGGCCGTGTGCCTCGAAGACGCAGGCTTCTGCCCCAAGGGTGAGATCGGGCCCTTCTTCGAGTCCACCGACACCACCTACAAGGGCGCCTTCCCCATCAATACCGACGGCGGACAGCTCTCCACCGGCCAGCCGAGGGACGCTGGCGGGTTCCGCCACGTCATTGAGGCGGCCCGACAGATCATGGGCCGCGGTGGCGTGCGACAGGTGGCCAGGAACGACCTCGGCATGGTGAACGGTTGAGGAGGCCAAATGAGTGACATGTGCACTCTAGTTCTCGGGTCCGAGAACACCCTCTAAGAACGACAAGACCCATAGTCCAGTAACACAAAGCGCCCCAGGCTTCAGAAGCCTGGGGCGCTTGCTTTCGTTCAACCCACCAAAAAACTTGTCAGCCCGGCACACCCAGGAAAGCCCGCGTGGCGGCGATAAACTCCCGGGGCTTGTCCACAGTCACCGAGTGTCCCGCCCCCGCCACGTCCACGTAGCTGAAGCGCGGGTTGGCCCTGGCCATCCGCTCCAGGATCGCATCGTCCACGGCCACGCTCTCCTTGCCCCGCACCTCCAGAATGGGGCAGGTGATGGTCTCCAAGCAGCGCCAGTAGCGGGCGATGGACTCAGGGGTTTGCATGTCCCGCAGAGGGGTGGATAAGAGGGTGGGATCAGCTTGCCAGAGCCATTTTCCGTTGGCCCCCTGCCGGACACTTCCCTCCACGTGCCTCCTGAGTCGCTGCTCCGTGGCCCAGGAGTCCCCCTGGCGAGCCCAGGCAAGGGCCTCCTCAAAGCCATCGAAATCCAGGGGCCTCGGTGGGCGGGTCCCCACCTGGCGGCGGGAGGCCTCGCTGGGCTCGGGCCCAATGTCCACCAGGATGACCCGCTCCACACGCCCCGGGGAGCTGGAGGCGTACAGGAGGGAGTTCCACCCACCCATGGAGTGGCCCACCAGGGTCGCCTTGAAAATCCCCAAGGCGTCCAGAAAACGGCCTAGATCCTCCACAAACCGGTCCCGGTCATAGCCGTCGGCTGCCCATTGGCTGCCGCCGTGACCCCGCTGGTCCAGGGCGTACACGTGGTAGTATGGGGCCATGGCCTCGGCGAACTCGTCCCAGATGTGGGCGCCCAGGCCGTGGCCGTGGAGACAGACCATGGCGGGCCTCTCTGAGGCGCCCCAGTCCAAATAGCGAAGCTTCAGGTTGTTAACGATAACGTACTGTTCTTGAACCTTGACAGTGGTCATACTCCTCCCCTTTTGCGATGGAGTGCCCTGACCGAAGGAACACGGGCAAGCCGATTGTACCAGCCATGAGCCTCCTGCACCACCAGATGGGCCGTCAGAGCAGCCCACCGTTCATGGACTTCCCTACCAACAAGGGCGTGGTATCATGAGGGCAGCCTGCTAGAGAATCGGTAGCTTGGGGGATGGCCCCATACTCGAAACCAAAGGGAGATCACCCATGGCGCAAGTCACCCGGACCCAGCTACTACGTGAAAAGTGCGTGGCCTGCAACGCCGATTCTCCCCGTGTCACCAACGTGGAGATCGCCGAGCTTCACCCCCTGATCACCGAATGGCGCTTGGTGGAGGAAGGGGGAATCCCTAAACTGGATAGGGGGTTTCGGTTCCCGGACTTCGCCGAAGCCCTGGCCTTCACCAGCCGCGTGGGAGATCTCGCAGAGAGCGAAGGGCACCACCCCCGCATCGTGACCGAGTGGGGCAGGGTCAGCGTCACTTGGTGGACTCACAAGATCCGCAACCTTCACCGCAACGACTTCATTATGGCGGCCAAGACCGACCAGATACTTCAGGAGAAGGCAGGCCGCCGCTAGCAGGACCTGACGCCTTTGGGGTGGAGGGCGCCTTCTTGTTGGCCGCCGCTCACCCTGAGCTCCGCCTTCTTCGGAGTCGCGATGAGCGAAGCATCATCGGACCTGTCGAAGGGTGAGGGAGAAAGCTCTGCCCTGTTCATAGTTCGACAAGCTCACTATGAGCGGGATAATGAGGCCGCTCATCATGGGCGAAGGCAGCTCTCCGCCCTGCTAGAGGGAGTGGCGCTGCCGGTAGATCTGCGCCTCCTGCTCCACAACCTCGGCCGCCAAAGGGTGCACCGGCCCGAGCAGACGCGCTATGATGAAGATGTGGGCCATCCGCTCCACCAGCTCCGCCACGGCCAACGCATCCTGAAGGCTTATTCCCACGGCCACCAAACCGTGATTCTGCAAGAGCACGGCGCTACGCTGCCCCAAAGCCGCCACCACCTTGGCCCCTAGCTCCTCCGTCCCCGGGAACCCGTAGTCAGCCACCTTCACCGCGCCTCCTACGGCCACCACCATCTCGTCCACAATAGGTGGTATCTCCGGGGCAGCCAAGGCAGCCACAGTGGCGTAGAGGGAGTGGGTGTGGACCACCGCCCGAACGTCGGGCCGGGCGCGGTAGATGGCCACGTGGGTCGGCAGCTCCGTGGAGGGCGGCAACTCCCCCTGGACCATGCCCCCATCGAAGCCGCAGACCAGGATATCCGCCGAATCCAGGGTGGAGTAAAGCCGTCCAGACGGAGTGATGGCCAGCAGGTCCCCTCCCCGTTGGTCCAGGCGAACGCTGACATTCCCACTGGTGCCCACCACCAGGCCCAGGCGAACCGTCCCCAGAGCGGTGGCCAGCACCGCCTCTCGGGCGTCATCCCAGGGGTGCTTTCTCATAGTTCAAGGGCCTCGCGAGTCTGCGGAGGAAAGCCTACCACCGTCTTAAAGGAAACGCCTCGAGCAGGGTCACGGAGAGAGATTGGCGCCCTCTTGGGGCGGTCGGGGAAAAGGGGTGGCCGCCTTAGGCGCCCAGCACCTGGACCACCACCTCACGAGGCCGGGCCCGGTCCAGCTCCACCAGGAAGATGCGCTGCCAGGAACCCAAGGCCAGAATCCCCCCAATGATGGGGACGGTCTCGCTGGCGCCCAGGAGGAGGTGCTGACAGTGGGCGTGGCCGTTGGGGCACTCGTCCTCGGTCGGGCCGCCGACGCGCAAAGAGAAGTCGTTGTGGTAGTAGTGCCCATCCTTGGAGGCCAGGCGCTCCAGAAAAGCCTCCATATCCTTGATGAGCTGTGGCTCGTTTTCGTTGATCTTCAAGGCCGCCGTGGTGTGGCGGGAGAACACCACCACGCACCCATCTCGCACCGTAGAGTCGCGGACAATGGAGGCCACCCGGTCGGTGATGTCAATGAACTCAGGAGCTTTGTTGGTCTGTACCTCAATGTGATGAACCAAGGCGTTCATCTTCTCTCCTGCACCCCACTGAATAAACGCAGGACTCATCCTAGCATAGGGCTCCCCGCCTGGCAAGCCTGGGAAAGCGCGGCCCTTCTCACCGCCAAGATTGACCTGCCCAAGGGTACGTGATACACTTCACAACGCTTGGAGAGGGAGGAGTGAACAAACGCACCCTGGCTACCGTGGCGCAGTTGGTGGGGATCGGCTGGTACGTCGGTCTCTGCATCGTGGGCGGCGTCGCAGGGGGGCTGTGGCTAGACCGCCGTGTAGGCACGGTGCCTCTGTTCACCCTTCTGGGGCTTCTCCTGGGAGTGGTGCTGGCCTTCTACGGCATGTACCGCATGGTCCGTACCCTCCTGGGGGACCACGACGGCGACTCCCAGTAACCGGTGGTCTAAACTCGAGTCAGACCCCTCATTCGTCTGGAGGCTTCACTGGTGTCCAGTAGGAACAAAAGGCTGCTGCTCCTGGTCGGCTTGGCCCTGGTGGCCTTAGTAGTCGTTGGATTTGTGGAGGGAGCCATCTTCAAGGGGCCCGAAGACGCCTTTCTTTCGGAGCCTCATGTCGCCCTGCCTGCTGAACAGATCGCCAGCCTCGGCGCCTTCCGTGTCACCAACACCCTCCTCTCCTCCTGGATCACCACCGTACTGTTGATCGTCCTTTTCTTCCTAGCGACCCGGCGGATGAGCCCGGTGCCTCGGGGCCTCCAGAACGTGGTGGAGTTGGCCGTGGAGGCCCTCTACAACTTTGTCATTAGCGTGGCGGGGGAGCACTACGCCCGCCGATTCTTCCCCCTCATCGCCACCCTCTTTTTCTTCGTCATGGTCAACGCCTGGCTGGGGCTGCTCCCCATCTACCAGAGCCTGGCAATCTTCGAAAACGGGCACGTGAAGGCCCACCTGCTGCGGCCCGCGGGCACCGACATCAACATGACCTTCGCCCTGGCCCTCATCTCCTTTGTCTTCATCGAGGCCTGGGGGTTCCGGGCCCACGGCTTCGCCTTCCTGGGGGAGTTCATCCGAGTGAAGGTCCTCTTCCGCGACTTCCCCCGGAACCTGTTCATGGGACTGATAGACGTTTTCGTGGGCATTCTCGAGCTCCTAAGCCACTTCGTCCGCATCATCAGCTTTGGCTTCCGTCTCTTTGGCAACATGACGGCCGGAGAGATCCTGTTGTTGGTGTCGGCCTTTCTGGTGGCCTTCGTAGCCACACTGCCCTTCTACGGGCTGGAGCTTCTGGTGGGCTTCGTTCAAGCCCTCATCTTTGCCGGGTTGACTCTTGTCTTTGCCACAGTGGCGGTAGCCGGCACAGAGAGTGAAGAGCATCACTGAACCCCAAGAAAGGTCATCATGGCTGTACTATCGTTTATGTGCTCCCTGGTTGCCATAGGGCTTGGCGGCTGCGGCCTTGGGCGTCGTCTTCGCCCTGTACACTCGGCAGGAGCAAGGGTCAAGAACACCTAGGCACCACCCTTTCATCTGACTCACAAACCATTGGAAGAAAGAAGGAGAAAGCATGCTTGACGCAGAGGGCTTGAAGCTACTGGGAGCAGGCCTGGCAGCCGGCCTAGGAATGCTGGGACCAGGCATCGGCATCGGGATGATCGGAGCGGGCGCCATGAACGCCCTGGGCCGCAACCCGGAGGCACGCGGCGCCATCCTCACCAACATGATCCTAGCCATCGCCTTCGCCGAAGCGGTAGGGATCTACGCCTTCATAGTGGCCATCCTCCTGGCCATCGTCGCTTAGAGCCATCGAGCACTGGGGCCCTTAGGCCGCCAGAGCCCCAGAGGCCCTGGCGGAACGGTCCTCTTGCCGAGGGGCCCGGTGGTGCTACAGACTTTGGTTGAGCGGAGAGACACCTGAGGGAGGGCTATCTTGCCAGAAGAAGGGCTTGGCTTTCACCTACCCAGCCTCATCGCCTACGGGATCAACTTCCTCCTGCTGGTGGGGATCCTCTACGTCGTTGGGTACAAGCGCATCCTGAAGATGCTCGATGAGCGCCAGAGCCGCATCCGCGAGAGCCTGGAGACGGCGGACCGGGTGCGGCAGGAGGCGGCCCAGCAGCAGCAGGAGCTCCAGCGACAGCTGGAGGCGGCCCGCCAGGAGGGGCAACAGATGATGGCCCAGGCCCGGGAGTCAGCAGACCGGTTCCGTCAGGAAGAGCAGGAGCGGGCCGGGGAGGCCGTGGCGCAGATGCTGACCAGGGCTCGGGCGGAGATTCAGCAGGAACGGGACGCCGCCGTCGAGGAGGTGCGCCGCCACTTCGCCGACCTGGCCATCCGGGCCGCCGAGCGAGTGGTGGAGCGCTCCATAGACCGGGACGCCCATCGGCAGGTCATCGAGCGGGTCCTAGAAGAGAGCGGCGACCTTAAGAGGTAGTACCTAACCCCATGCCCAGGAAAGGCTCGGCCAAAAGGTACGCAGAGGTCATCTTCGAACTGGCTCGGGAGCGGAGCGAGTTGGAGGCCTGGGTGCCTCGCCTCCAGGCCCTGGGTGACCTTATGCAGAACGAGGGGCTCCGCACGGTTTTGGAGACCCCTGAGATCCTCCTGGAGGAGAAGGTGGGTCTGATCCGCCAGGCTTTGGCGGTGCAAAGCCCCTTGCTCCAGAACCTGGTCTGCCTCCTCACCTCACGGGGGCACCTGCGCCTGGCCCCCGCGATCCTGGAGGAGTACCAGCGCCTGGCCAACGCCGCTTTGGGCATTGAGGTGGCCAGGGTGACCACCGCCGTGCCCCTGGAGCCCGAGGAGCGGGCCAGGATCGCCTCCCGGCTCTCCCAGCTGGTGGAAAGGGAAGTGCGTATCCAGTCCCAGGTGGACGGCTCCATCCTGGGGGGCTTCATCGCCCGTATCGGCGACCGGCTCATCGACGGCAGCCTTCGCACCCAGCTCCAGGAGCTGCGCCGTCACCTGGTGGCCGGCACTGGATGATGGAGCGGATAGCAAAAGGGCATAGCATACTACGCCCCTACAGTCGAACCACGGACCTCATAAGACAGGCCACTACATTGCTGACGCCATCAGGGTGATGGGAGGAAGAGCGTAATGACTACTCGTGGACAGGATATCGCCGCCGTCCTCCGCAGGCAGATTGAGGAGTTCAGCACTCGCCTTCCCACGGCGGACGTGGGGACCGTCATTGAGGTGGGTGATGGCATCGCTCGCATCCACGGCCTGGCAGGGGCCAAGTACACCGAGCTCCTCCGGTTCGAGAACGGGGTCCTGGGCCTGGCCCTGAACCTGGAGGAGGACAACGTGGGCGCCGCCATCCTGGGCGAGGAGTCCTCGGTCAAAGAGGGCGACGAGGTTCGCACCACCGGCCAGGTGGCCCAGGTGCCCGTGGGAGAGGCCCTCATCGGGCGTGTCGTCAATCCCCTGGGGCAACCCCTGGACGGCAAGGGACCCATTCAGACCACCAGGTTCCGCCCCGTGGAGGTGGTGGCCCCCAACGTGGTCACCCGCAAGGGGGTGGACACCCCGGTCCAGACGGGCATCAAGGCCATTGACGCCATGATCCCTATCGGGCGGGGGCAGCGGGAGCTCATCATCGGCGACCGCTCCACCGGCAAGACGGCCATCGCCCTGGACGCCATCGTCAACCAGAAGGGGGGCGACCTCATCTGCATCTACGTGGCCATCGGCCAGCGGGTTGGGAAGGTGGCCCGCGTGGTGGCGACCCTGAAGGAGCAAGGCGCCATGGAGCACACCATCGTGGTGGTCGCCAACTCCTCGGACCCGGCCCCCCTCCAGTACCTGGCACCCTACGCCGGCTGCTCGATGGGTGAGGAGTTCATGGCCCAGGGGAAGGATGCCCTCATCATCTACGACGACCTTACCAAACACGCCTGGGCCTACCGCCAGCTCTCCCTGCTGCTGCGGCGGCCACCAGGGCGGGAGGCCTACCCCGGCGACGTTTTCTACCTGCACAGCCGCCTCCTGGAGCGGGCGGCCCACATGGCGCCCGAGCACGGCGGAGGCTCCCTGACGGCTCTGCCCATCATCGAGACCCAGGCAGGGGACGTCTCGGCCTACATCCCCACCAACGTCATCTCCATCACCGACGGACAGATCTACCTGGAGCCGGACCTGTTCAACGCCGGCATTCGCCCTGCGGTGAACGTGGGGCTCTCGGTCTCCCGCGTGGGAGGGGCCGCCCAGCGCCGCGCCATGCGCCGCGTGGCAGGCCGCCTGCGCCTGGACCTGGCCCAGTACCGCGCCCTGGTCACCTTCGCCCAGTTCGGCACCGCCGACCTTGACGTGGCGACCCGCCGCCAAATCGAGCGGGGGCAACGGACTACCGACGTGCTCAAGCAGCTCCAGTACCAGCCCTTGTCGCTGCCAAAGCAGGTCACCATCCTGTACGCCGTCGTCAACGGGTACATGGACGATGTGCCTATGGAGAAGGTGGCCGCCTTTGAGGAGAGCTTCCACCGGTTCATGGACACCTCCCACTCGGAGATTCTCCAGAAGATCGTTCAGACCAACGACCTGGACGCCGCGACGGAGAAGGCCCTCCAGGAGGCCATTGGCCAGTTCAAGCAGCGGGTAGCGTACTAAGGGTTTGAAAGGTAGCAAGACCCTGTAGAGAGAAAGGCCCATGCCCAACCTTCGGCAGCTCCGACGCCGCCTCCGCAGCATCCAGAACACCATGCGTGTCACCCGAGCCATGGAGATGGTGGCCGCCTCCAAGATGCGCCGGGCCCAGCAGGCGGTGCAGGCCAGCCGCCCCTACGCTCAGCGCATCTACGAGCTGCTGGGCCACCTGTCTGCCCAAGTGGCAAGTGAGGAAGTCACTCACCCCTTGATGCGACGGCGGGAGCCTCACCGCATCGAGATAGTCCACATCACGCCCGACCGGGGCCTCACCGGGGGCTTGAACAGCAACCTCAATCGCCACGCCGGCCAGTTCATGTTGGGGCAGCAGCTCCCCGTCAGCGTCGTCACCGTGGGGCGCAAGGGCAGGGACTTCATGGTCCGCTACGGGCGGGACGTTCGCGCTGTCTTCACCGACCTGAGTGACCGCCCGCAAGTGGCGGACATCCTCCCGATTGCCCAGCTGGTCATCGACGACTACTCCAGCGGCTTTGCCGACCAGGTATACGTGGTGTACAGCCAGTTCGTCAGCGTGACCGTCCAGCGGCCCGTTATGGAGCGGCTGCTGCCCGTGGAGCCGACCACGGAGGTGGAAGCTACCCAACTCTCAGGGTACATCTACGAGCCCGACATCCCCGGCGTGCTGGACGCCCTCCTGCCCCGATTCGTGGAGATGGAGCTGTACCACGCCCTGCTGGAGTCCGTGGCCAGCGAGCAGGCGGCGCGGATGGTGGCCATGCGGAACGCCACTGACAACGCCCGGCAGGTGCTGGATGACCTCACCCTGGCCCTGAACAAGGCCCGCCAGGAGGCCATCACCTCGGAGCTGCTTGACATTGTGGGTGGCGTCGCCGCCCTGGAGTAGTTAGGAAGACCGTACCGAAGCCCAAGGGAGGATCCATGGCTAAGGGAAGCAAAGGCAAGGTGGTCCAGGTGCTGGGCACCGTGGTGGACGTGGAGTTCCCCCCTGGGGAGCTGCCGGCCATCCTCAACGCCGTGGAGGTGTTCTTCGAAGGCCACCGGCTGGTGTTGGAGGTGGCACAGCATATCGGGAACAAGTGGGCCCGCTGCATCTGCCTGGGGGCCACCGACGGCCTCGCCCGGGGCGAGGAGGTGGTGGACACGGGAGCACCCATCTCCGTGCCCGTGGGCCGGGGGACCCTGGGCCGGTTGTTCAACGTCTTGGGCGAGCCCCTGGACGGCCTGGGAGAGGTGGCCGCCGAGGCCTATTGGCCCATCCACCGGACTCCCCCCACCTTCGAGGAGCAGGAGACCACCACCCAGGTCCTGGAGACAGGCCTGAAGGTCATTGACCTGGTGACCCCCTTCACCAAGGGCGGCAAGGTTGGCGCCTACGGCGGCGCCGGGGTGGGCAAGACCGTCATCATCCTGGAGCTCATCCGCAACATCGCCACGGAGCACAGCGGCTTCTCCGTCTTCGCCGGCGTAGGTGAGCGCTCCCGCGAGGGGAACGACCTTTGGCACGAGATGCGGGACTCAGGAGTCATCAAGAACACCTGCCTGGTGTTCGGGCAGATGAATGAGGTGCCGGGGGTCCGATCTCGGGTGGGCCTCACGGGGCTCACTATGGCCGAGTACTTCCGCGACGTGGAGGGCCAGGACGTTCTCCTCTTCATTGACAACATCTACCGGTACATCCTGGCCGGCATGGAGGTCTCGGCCCTCCTGGGGCGGATGCCCTCCGCCGTTGGGTACCAGCCCAGTCTGGGCACGGAGATGGGCGCCCTGGAGGAGCGCATCACCTCCACCAAGAAGGGCTCCATCACCTCCGTTCAGGCCATCTACGTGCCGGCGGACGACTACACCGACCCCGGCATCGTCACCACCTTCGGGCACCTGGACGCCGTCATCTCCCTGGAGCGCTCCATCGCCGAGCAGGGCCTCTATCCCGCCGTGGACCCCCTCTCCTCCAACTCCCGGATCCTGGACCCCCTCATCGTGGGGGAGGAGCACTACCGGGTGGCCCGGGGGGTGCAGCAGGTGCTGCAGCGGTATCGGGACCTCCAGGACATCATCGCCATCCTGGGCATGGAGGAGCTGTCGGAGGAGGACAAGCTGACAGTGACCCGCGCCCGCAAGATCCAGCGGTTCCTCTCCCAGCCCATGTTCGTGGCCGAGGCCTTCACAGGCATCCCCGGACAGTACGTGCCCGTTCGTGAGACGGTGCGGGGCTTCAAGGAGATCCTGGAGGGCAAGCACGACGCGCTACCCGAGCAGGCCTTCTACATGGTGGGGACCATTGAGCAGGCGGTGGAGGCGGCCGAGAAGATGAAGGCGAGCACGTAGTCATGTCAACCATGCGCTTTGAGATCGTCACTGCCGAGCGGGTGGTCTACACCGATGAGGTGAACGCCATCGTTGCCCCGGGCATCGAAGGGGAGTTGGGCATCCTTCCCCACCACGCTCCTCTCTTGACCTACCTCCAGCCCGGGGAGGTGCGGGTGATCAAGGAGGGCCAGGAGACCAGCATCGCAGTGACCGGGGGCTTCCTGGAGGTGCTGGCCAACAAGGTGACGATCCTGGCCGACGCCGCCGAACGGGCCGACGAGATCGACGAGGCCCGTGCCCAGGCGGCCATCCAGCGCGCCCAGGAGCGGCTGCAGCGCCGCACCGCCGACGTGGGCCTAGAGCGGGCCATGACCTCCTTGCGGCACGCCCAGGTGCGCCTCCGGGTGGCCCAACGTCGCCGGAGGCCTGGAGGCGGCGCACCACCACCCTCAGGGCAATCGTAGCTCCTCTGCCTTTGGACTCCATTGGCGGCAAGCTGTCATTTTAGACGCTCGAACTGTCCACTTACCCAACCTACTACGGTAAAAGGAGATCCTGATGAGACTGCGCTACGCCTGCATGGGAGAGGTTGTTGGCACCTACCTCTTGGTCCTGTTCGGCACGGGGGCGGTAGCCGTCGCCGTTCTGACGGGAGCCCTAGTGGGGCTGTGGCAGGTGGCTGTCGTGTGGGGCTTCGGGGCCACACTGGCCATCTACGTCACCGCGGCCGCTTCCGGAGCCCATCTCAACCCTGCCGTCAGCCTGGCCTTCGCCCTCTTCCGAAGGCAGGAGTTTCCCCTCACACGACTGTTTGCCTACTGGGGGTCCCAGCTGGCAGGCGCAGTGCTTGCAGGGGTTACCGTGTTCTGGGCCTTCGGCTCTCTCATCCTGCGCTTTGAGAGGGAGCAGGGTCTGACCAGGGGGGCTTCGGGAAGCGAGCTCTCCGCCATGGTGTTTGGAGAGTATTTTCCCAACCCTGCCATCTTCGGCGCCGGCGCCGAGGCCCACGCCCTCATCTCACCCCTTGGCGCCGTCACCATCGAAGCGTTTGGAACCGCCATCCTGGTCCTGGTGATCTTCGCCCTGACGGACTCCCGGAACCCACGCCATGCATCCAACCCCCTGGTCCCGTTGTTGATCGGGTTCACCATAGCGAGCCTCATCGCCCTCTTTGCACCGCTGACCCAGGCCGGGTGGAATCCAGCCCGAGACTTTGGGCCGAGGCTGGTGGCGTTTGTGGCAGGCTGGGACGACGTTGCAATACCGGGGCCCTCGGCGGGGTTCTGGGTCTACATCGTCGGACCATTGGTAGGCGGACCTATAGGTGCCGCTATCTACCAGCTTGTGTTGCGCCCACGAGGCCAGACCAGTCCCTGAACCTTGAAGGAGTGCGGAAAAAGAAGTCTCGATGGGGTGGGCACGCCCTGCTAGCGGCGCGGAGAAACGGGCTCCCCCCTGGACCGCAAGGGAGCCGACGCATTGGGTACAGGGCCCCCTGCAGCAGCGAGGTAGAAGGTCATGGACTGGAGGGCCAGCACGGGGTCGATGTTGCTGATGCGCACCCCCGGCGGCACCTCAGGCGAGTACGGCGCGTAGTTGAGGATGGCCTGAACCCCGTTCTGCACCAGGAGGTTCACCACCGGCTGGGTCTGGGCGACGGGCACCGCCACAATGGCGATCCGGACATGGCGCTCGGCCAACGTCTGCGGCAACGCCTCAACCGGGTGTACCTGCACCTCGTTGATCACCTCTCCCACATTGCTGGGGTTATCATCAAAAGCCGCTACCACCCTGAACCCCTCGGGCTTAAACCCTGGATAGGACAGGACGGCCCGGCCCAAGCGCCCCACCCCCACCAACACCACCTCCCACTCCTGATTCAAGCCGAGGATCCGCCGTAGCTCCCTCACCAGGTGGCGGACGCTGTAGCCCCGGCCCTGCTTGCCGAAACGCCCAAAGTAGCTCAAGTCCTTGCGGATTTGAGCCGGGGTCATGTGGAGCTGCTCGCCCAACTCCTGAGAGCTGATGACATCGAGGCCTTGAGAGGTCACCAAGGTGAGCGTCCTCAGGTAGAGGGGCAGACGCAGGACTACTACCTCAGGCACTTCCACCTGCAGGTTGTCCCCCTGGCGGTCTCTCGGCATGGACTGAGCAAAGGGCAGCATGGGCGTTTTCTAGGGAGGGCTTACCCCGATGGGGCATCGGGGCGGTGCCAATTGTACCCCCAGTCACAATCTCCGTCAACTACAGGTGCGGGCGAGGCGCTTCCTGCATCGCCCCTTCGCCCTTCACCAGACGAGGCGCAGTGCGGGGCTTGACGACACGGATGCGAGGCTCCAGGCGAGACCGGGGCAACAACACCCGTCGGCCACAGCCGACGCACTTGATCCCCACGTCGGCACCGACCCGATACACCTCCCACTCCTCGCTGCCGCAAGGGTGGCGTTTCTTCAGGCGCAAAACCTCCCCCAACCTCAGCTCGACAGCCACGGCGCCTCCATCTCCCTCAACACCTGCACCATCTGGCCCCTGATGTCCTGGGCCACGGCCCGGGCCGCCGCCGCAAACTTTCCGGGGTCCGCGGACGCGTACAGCACCTGGCGGGAGACGTTCAACACAGCCCCCAGCCCTCGACCGTCCGCGCCGTTCCTCACAGACCGCTCCAGATCACCCCCCTGGGCCCCCAGGCCGGGGATCAGGAAGGGCATATCAGGGCACAGCTCCCGAAGAGCGGTCAGCTCATCAGGGTACGTAGCCCCCGCCACCAGGCCCACGTTGCCCGCCTCGTTCCAGGTCATCGCCTTCAGGGCCACCCACTCGTAGAGGGGACGGGGGTCCCCGCCGAAGGGCGGACTGCTTATCAGGTCCTGGAACTCCCGGGCTCCAGGGTTGGAGGTGCGGCACACCAGGAACACTCCACGGTCTCGGTAGGCCAGGAAGGGCTCCACGGCGTCGCGGCCCAGATAGGGGTTCACCGTGGCGGCGTCAAAGCCCCACACCTCGTACATGGCCTTAGCATAGGCGACTGCCGTGGGGCCGATGTCGCCCCGCTTTGCATCCCCTATGACGGGGATGTGGCTGGGAATGGCGGCGAGGGTCTTCTCCAAGGCGCGGAGCCCCTCAAGGCCCTGGGCCTCGTAGAAAGCCAGGTTGGGTTTGTAGGCGCACACCAGGTCGTGGGTCGCATCGATGATCTGGCGGTTGAACTCGTAGATGCCGGGGACCGGCATGCGCTCGGGCACCGGGTCCAGCCCGACGCACAACAGGCTCTGGTTGGTCCGGCACGCGCGCTCCAGCTTTTCCAAGAACCCTGCCATGGGAAACCTCCAGGCCCTACTCTACAATGCACAGCGTTGCTAGGGCAAGGGCGTGGTGCTACGATACCAGCACGCTGAGAGGTCTACGCGCCATGGTGCTCCTCCCTTCTCCCCTCCAGAAGGCCGTCCTGTCGCACCGTTTGAACCGGTTCGCTGTCCTGGCGGAGGTGAACGGGCAGTCCGTGACGGCACACCTTCCCAACTCCGGAAGGCTCCGTGAGCTCCTGCAGCCCGGCAACCTGGTGTTCCTGGCCCCCAAGACGGGACCCCGAAAGACCCCCTTCGACATGGTCCTCGTGGAGGCGGAGGGACGTCTAGTGAGCTGTGACGCCCACCTCCCCCCCGCGGTCCTGGCCGAGGCGATCCGCCAGGGCCAGGCGCCTCCCTTCGCCAAGTATGAGACGGTCCGGCGGGAGGTAACCTTCGGGGAGAGCCGCCTGGACCTCCTCCTGACGGAACACCGAGGGCGCTGCTTCATCGAGGCCAAGTCGGTGACCCTGGTCGAGAATGACGTGGCCCTCTTCCCCGACGCCCCGACAGAGCGAGGGAGACGCCACCTGGGGAGCCGCCACCAGGACCACCTGGACGCCTTCCTTCGGCAACCCGCCGAACTGCTGAGGCAGGAGCTCCTTTCCATCCACGGCATCGGGAAGGAGACGGCCGACGACATCCTCCTCTACGCGGCAGGCTACCCCTTCTTCGTGGTGGACGCCTACACCCGCCGCATCTTCGAGCGACTGGGCATCACCCCCCAAGGCCTTACCTACCAGGACTGGCAGGACTTGCTCCACGGGGCCCTGCCCCGCGAGGCACCTCTCTTCAACGAGTACCACGCCCTGCAGGTGGCCCACGGCAAGGCCACCTGCCGCAAGACCCCCCTCTGCGAAGGTTGCTGCCTGCTGGACATCTGTCCCGCCGGACAGACACGCGCCGGTGGAAGGCGGGAGCAGGGGTCAACCCCACCCTGACTTTACCCTGAGCCGTCGCCCTCCATCACCTGCCGTAGCGTGGATGAAAGGCGAGCCCTGCGACCCTGACGGTGCTGGTCATGTAGTGCTTTCCCCTCTTTCGGTTGTAGAATGATCATATGAAGCTCCGCATTGGGCCGTATCTCCTAACACCGAAGGAGCTCAGCGGCGGCTTGGGAGACCTGGGGATTCTTATCCCCCTAGAAGCTGCCCTGGTAGCCGTGAACGGCCTGAACCCCACCACCACTCTTTTTGGTGTGGGCATAACCTACATTCTGGCGGGCTGGTATTTCCGTATCCCTATGCCCGTCCAGCCTTTGAAGGCCCTCGCTGTCATTGCCATCGCTCATCAGTCGCCTCCATCCGTCATTGCAGCCGCTGCCCTCCTCATGGCAGGTTCCTTAGCCTTCCTTTCAGCCACGGGAGCCATGAGGCTG
>SHYH01000048.1 GCA_009692865.1 Dehalococcoidia bacterium | reverse complement strand
CCAGTCCATGGTGGTGGTGCCTTCATCCACTCCCCCAACCTTGTAGATACGGCCAGTACAGAACAGTACCTGCTCGGTGACTGTGGTCTTGCCGGCGTCTATGTGGGCGATGAAGCCGATGTTGCGCATCTTTTCTATTGGAACCCTGTCGGACATAATACCGGTACTGCCTCTCTAGAACCTTGTGTCCTTCCATGCCCTCCACCTTCAGCACAGATCGTCGTTCTGCCGCTGTAGACGGTAGGAATCGTTAGTTAGCTGCTCACCACCGATAGTGCACAAAAGCCCGGTTGGCCTCGGCCATTCGGTGGACGTCCTCTCGTCGCTTGGTAGCCGCCCCCTGGCCCTTGGCGGCGTCCATGAGCTCCGCAGCGAGGCGCTCCTGCATGGGACGCCCGGTGCGCGCTCGCGCCGCCTGGATGAGCCAGCGCATGGCAAGCGTCCTGCCCCGGCCGGGAAGCACATCCGTGGGCACCTGGTAGGTGGCCCCGCCCACCCGCCGCGGCTTCACCTGAAGCTGAGGAGTGGAGTTGCGCATCGCCTGCGCGAACACCTCAAGGGCCGGCTGACCCGTGGTCTGCTGCGCCTGATCCAAGGCGTTGTACATGATGCGCTGGGCAACGCTCTTCTTGCCCCGCTCCATGAGCTTGTTGATGAATCGGCTCACCTCCTCACTCCCGAACCTGGGGTCGGGAGGGATCACCTGGGGTGTCGCGGGCCGACGTCGCGCCATGACTCTACCTTTCTAGCTTTATGGATACGGGCAAGAGAAGATCCTGGCGGAAGCTAGCGAGCGTTCCGGCTGAGCTTCGCGCCGTACTTACTCCGCCCCCGTTTCCGGTTGGTTACGCCGGCGGTGTCCAAGGTCCCGCGGACGATGTGGTAGCGGAGGCCTGGAAGGTCCTTCACACGGCCGCCCCGGATGAGGACCACCGAGTGCTCTTGCAGGTTGTGTCCTTCCCCCGGAATGTAGGCGGTTACCTCCATCCCGTTGGTGAGCCGCACTCGTGCCACCTTCCGCAGGGCCGAGTTGGGCTTCTTGGGCGTGACCGTCCGCACCTGAACGCAAACCCCCCGCTTCTGGGGGTTTCCCTGGCTCTGGACCACTGTGTTCTTGAGGGAGTTAAAGGAGAGACGCAGGGCAGGAGTCTTGGTCTTCTTCCTGAGCCTGGTTCTTCCTTTTCTCACCAGCTGATTGATGGTCGGCATGATTCTCCCCTGACCCGTCTGGATTTCTTCCCAGAGGGCCAAGCGGGAAGTATAGCAAAGGAATCCGCCGCTGTCAACGTTTGGTTGAAGGTGGGCTTTTGGGGGCCGGTTAGCACCCCACGGTCTATCAGCTCATCCAGTAGATGGAGCCCGTCTCCGTTTTCAGCACCTCGATGCGGACGGGGAAGAGATCCTTGAGCTCCTCGATGTGGGTGATGACGATGATTTTCTGGAAGTCATCCTGGATGGAGTTGATCACCTCCACCAGGCGCTCTCGTCCCGCGGCGTCCTGGGTGCCAAACCCTTCGTCCATGAAAAGGGTAGGCAAGGGGGCCCCCGCCCGGTGCGCCAGGAGCTTGGAGAGGGCTATGCGAAGGGCCACGTTGACCCGAAAGGCCTCGCCTCCGCTGAAGAGCTCGTAGCTGCGGGTGCCCAGTTCGTCGGAGATGAAGATGTCGAGGGTCTCGATGGGGTCGCCCTGGCCGCTGCGGCGCTGGCGCTGGGTCTCCAGCTTGAGGTGCATGCGATTGCCGGTGAGCCGTGCCAGGAGGGCGGTGGCCTCTTGCTCCAATTCTGGCAAGGCCTCGTCGATGACGTAGGCCTGGATGCCGTTTTTGCCGAAAGAGGCTGCCAGCTCCTCGTAGAGGCCCCGCTGTTGCCGAAGCGCAGCCAGGTGACGCTCCCGCTCCTCCCTTTGACGGGACACTCCTTCCAGTCGCTCCAACTCCCATTGGCATCGCTTCACCTGTGCATCTACCTTCTGTCGCCGGCCTTCGAGGGCCTCCCGTGCCCGGTGGGCCTCGGCCAGGGCCGCCTCCCCGACGCGGTCGGGGTCGCGAAGCTCCTCCTGGAGGGTCCTCTGCCGCTGCTGGGCCTCCTCCGCCTCGGCGGCGCGACGTTGGGCCATCTGCCGGGTCACCTCCAGGGCCTGGCGCTCCTCCTCCAGGGTGCTCAGGGCCTCTTGGAGCTGGACGTAGAGGCCCTGGTACTCCCCCAGGGCCCGCAGCTGCTGTCGCACCGCCTGGTGGTGGGCGGGGTCGTAGGCGAGGCTCGCCAGAAGCACCTCTAGTGTTTGAAGCTGCTCTTGCTCCCTGGGCGCGTAGTCCTGCTGGGCCAGGCGTTGCTCCACAGCAAGGAGGTCTGGCCGAAGGCTGGTTGCCGTCTCAGCCGCCAGGCGTGCCCCTTCGATCTCGTTTTCGGTGCGGGCCAGGGTGGCCTGGTGGTTGCGGCGCCGCTGGTTCACATCCCGTTCCCGGCGGTCTAGCTGCTGTCGTAGCTGCTGCGCGTTGGACTCCAGGGCTTGACGCTCCTGCTGGTGGGCCAGGTGTTGCAGGTGGGCTTGGTCCTGGCGATGACGAAACTCCTGCTCCAGGTGGTGGCGGTTCTCAGGACCCAGAGGGGTCTGGCAAATGGGGCAACGGGCGCCGGCCTGGGAGAGGAGGCCTGCTTGCGCCGTAAGCTGGTCCATCTCTTTCTGGAGGAGCCGCTGGAGGGTGGTCACCTCCTGGGCACGGGTAACCGTGGCTTCCAACTGCTGTCGCGTCTGTTTCATCTCCGTCTCGGCTAATCCCAGGGCGGCCTCTTGGCTCCGGGCTGCCGCCATCTCCCTCTCCAACACGGGGATGCGTTCGATTTTGGGTGTGAGCTCCTTCTCCAGCCGATCACGCCAGGTGGCGGCCTGGCTCGCAAGGCGCTCCCGCTCCCGTGCCACCGTTTGCTCCAGGAGGCGCCTCTGCTGAGCGATGGTCTCCACCTCCTGCTGGGCCTTCACTAGGGCCTCCTCTTCGTCTCGTACCTGTAGCCACTGGGCATACCGCTCAACGACTTCATCCCGCCGCGCCACCAGGGCCGTCAGGCGAGCGAGACGGCTGTTCTGCCGTGAGGCTTGCTCCTCCAACGGACGCTGTTCCTGGAGGGCCTTGGCGAGAGCCTCTTGGACCTGGCGTAGCTCTTGCTGCTGGCGATGGAGCGTCGCAACGCTGACTTCCAGGGTCCCGACACGGGCATGGGCGGCGTTCAGAAGCGGCAGCAGCAGATCAAGCTCCTCTTGAGCCTGAGCGAGCTCCCGTTGGTAGCCTGGGGCCTGCTGAAGCACTTGGGCCCACACCCCCAGCTCACCCTCTATTCCTCTCTCCGCCTGCTCCAGGGAGCGGGCCTGTTCCCGGGCCCGCTGGGACGCTTGCTCGTACTGCTCCAGGCCAAGAACCTCGGCCAGCAGCCGCTTCCGCTCGGAGGGAAGGCTTGTGGTGAACTGGTCGGCCCTCCCCTGGCGGAGAAAGGCCGTATGGGTAAAGGTGGTGTAGTCCATGCGCAGGAGGTGACGGATCCGTTCCCCTGTTTGGCGGACCGAGTTTTCGGTGATGGCACGATAACCGCCGTCGCTTGCCGCCATCAGTTGGAGGTCCGTGGTCCCCGGGCGGCTGCCTCTCGCCCGGGCGTGCTTGCGGATGACTCGATACCGCTGGCCTCCGGCCAGGAACTCCAGGTCCACCTGCATCTCCGTCCTGCCCTGGTGGATGAGGTTGTCCTGGGAGAAGCCTCGTGTGTCGGTCCCTCGGGCCTCGCCCCAGAGGGCCCAGGTGATGGCGTCCAGGAGGGCGCTTTTGCCGTGGCCGTTGTCCCCGCACAGGCAGGCCACGTGGACCCTCTCCAGGTCCAAGGGCTCCAGTCCCTCTCCATAGCAGAGGAAGTTCTTCACGCCTAAACGTAGCGGGATCATGGTGTGGCCCCAATCCGAAGCATTAGCGAGCCTTGCCCTAAGAGCCTTGTAAAGGGCTGCAGTTCTCGGCCAACTCTGGGGTTTGACCATCCCCCTATCCCCCTTTCTGGAAGGACGGGGGCATTGTTAGATATGGGGGACACCCCCATACCCCCGTCAGAGGGGACTCCGCCCCCTCTGAACACCTCCTGTTCGGGACCTTTTAGGCAAAGCCGCATTAGCGTAAGCTTACCACCGTAGGCCTTGGACAGGACAATGGGGGCGTGCACTGGGACCTGCCCTTGCCTGGACACCCCAAGGAGGTGGGGGTAGAATGAGGCCAGCGACTGCGAACAACTGCAAGTAAGGAAGCTCCTTGGCCAAGCACGAATGGCACGCGGAGGCCCTGCGAGGGAAGGGGTACCGGCTGACACCCCAGAGGGTCATGGTTTTGGCGGCCCTGGGAAAGCGGGAGGGCCACATGAGCGTGGAGGAGCTGTACGAGCAGGTTCGCCGCCAGTACGCCTATATTGACCTGGCCACCGTGTATCGGTCTCTGCAGCTGCTGACCAAGCTCCACTTGGTCGCCGAGATACGGGCTGGGACCACCTCCAGGTACGAGCTGGTGCACCCGGAGCAGCGCCACCACCATATGGTGTGCGAGGAGTGCAGCGCCGCCTTTGACCTGCCCCCTCACTACCTGGACGACCTGAAGGCCCGCCTGGTCCAGGAGGTGGGGTTTGAGCCCCACATGGAGCACTTCAGCCTCAGCGGTCTTTGCAGCAAATGCCGTCATGCCCAGGGGGGCGACGTATCTTAATGGGATTTGACGGGGCCCCACGCCCCGCATAGAATAGATGTCCGTCAGCTAGAGAGCTCCGTGGGGCCCACGCCGGAAAGGCTGGAGCACAGCGGTGCAAGAGAACCTGAGACCCAGGCGCGGTGACGTCGTTGTCCGCCGACGGAGGCGAGCCGAGCTTGGCCCTATTATAGTCACCTTCGTCCCACCCCGGATTAGCCGGGGTACCCTGTCCAGCCCCTGGTTTCCGGTGATGGGCTTCGCCCTCCTCATCCTCCTTGGGGCCTTCCTCCTCTGGCTTCCCTGGGCTACCGTCGCCCCTGGGTTTGGGGACCCCCGCGATGCCTTCTTCACCGCCGCCTCAGCCGCCACGGTCACGGGCCACGCGATAGTAGACACCGGCTCTTATTGGACCTTCTTTGGCCAAGCCGTCATCCTTGTCCTCGTCCTGGTGGGTGGCCTGGGGATTATGGCCGGCGCTACGCTGTTCTACTCCCTCCTCATGCGCCATCACCCCATTACCCTGGCGGACACCATCCAGGTCAGCCGGAGCCTGAGCAGTTTCCAGCTTGGAGATGTGGTGAAGCTCACGCGGAACATCGCCCTGGTAGCCCTGCTTGTTCAGGTTGGGGGATTCCTCTTGCTCTTCTTGTGGCAGATGGGCCAGGGGGTGGAGAGGGCCTGGTGGGAGACGGCCTGGCAGTCGGCCTTTCACACGGCCACTGCCTTCAACAACGCCGGCTTCACTATTGGCACCGCTCAGACGCCGTTCGTGCACCTGAGCGACAAGATCACCCTGGGCTTCTTAGCTGTACTTATCGTTCTGGGATCCATCAGCTACTTTGTGCTGGCCGACATTGTCACCCACCGCCACCGGATAAACCGGTGGTCCCTCAACACCAAGATGATCTTGACCATCTCGGGAGTCCTGTGGCTCTTAGGCGCCGTGGTGCTGTTCATAGGGGAGTTCCGCAACCCCGCCACTCTAGGAGGTCTTCCCCTGGGCGATCAGGTCACTTCAGCCGTGTTCCACTCCGTCAGCGCCAGGACAGCCGGCTTCCAGGTGGTGGACTTTGCCCAGGCGGATGAGCAAAGCCTCCTGTGGTTCATCCTGCTGATGTTCATAGGGGGCGCCAGCGGTTCTACCGCAGGGGGCATCAAAGTCACCACCGTGGGCATCCTGGTGGCGGTGGTCCTGGCCGCCCTCACTAGCCGCGAGCAGGTTATCGCCTTTCGGCGGGAGATCCCGGCGCGGACCGTTCACCTGGCCTTGACGGTAGCCCTTCTCTCGCTGGGGTTTGTGGCCGCCTCGACCCTTCTTCAGACCCTGTGGGGTCGGCCAGGAGATGATGGTGTCCTCGCGCACATCCCCCTGCTACACATTCTCTTTGACACCGCGTCGGCCTATGGGACCGTGGGCCTGAGCACGGGCGCCGCCAGCGAGCTGTCCCGCTGGGGGCAGCTTGTCCTCGTGGTGACCATGTTCGTGGGTCGGCTGGGTCCCCTGACCCTTGCCCTGGTGTTGGTGCGGCGGGAGGCCCGACAGTTGTATCATTACCCCCAGGAGGAGGTTACCCTCGGTTAGCGCCTCCGGCCTCACCGAGGTCTCCATTCCAACAGATCCAGGAGCGAGTCAACCATGCCGCAGATTGCCATTATTGGCTTGGGAAGGTTTGGATCTACGCTGGCCAAGGCTCTTCACCAGATGGGGCACAACGTCCTTGGCATAGACAAGGACCAAAGGCTGGTGGAGGAGCATCGGGGCGCCGTTACCTATCCGGTTCGTGCCGACGCCACTTCGGAGTCGGTGCTGCGGGAGCTTGGCATCCCGAACTACGACATGGTCGTAGTGGCCATCGGCACCGACATGACCGCTAACCTCATGGCGGTGGTGCTGCTTCTCAATTTGGGTGTTAAAGAGGACCGCATCATAGCCAGGGCGGAGAACCAGATCCACGCCGACACGTTGAGGCGCATGGGCATCTGGCGGGTGGTGTTGCCGGAGCAGGAGATGGGTGCTCGTCTTGCCCACACCCTGTTCCTCCCGAGCATGCCTGACTACATCTCCTTGACCGCTACCTACGGCGTGGGGCTCATGAGGCCCCCACCGGGCTATGCGGACAAGACCCTCCGGGAGTTGGGCCTGGGAGGCGGCAGGGATAAGTACAAGTCGACGGTCATAGCCCTGAGGCGCGGGAGGAACGTGATCCTCTCCCCCGATGAAGATGAGCGCCTCCAGGAGGGGGACTACCTGATGTTAGCGGGGAACGACGCAGACCTGGAGAGGCTCATGAGCGCCATTGCAGGCGAGGCCCTCAAGGCCCTTCCGCGTCCCTTGCCGTAGGCCGCTAAAGGGGGCTATACTTGGGCGCCGCACGGGGGGATGCTTTTAGTGCGGAGGAACAGGCCAGGGATCGTTGGCTTGCTCCTCCTAAAAGAAGAGAAGAGATGTATGCGCCTGGACAAGGTGATGGTGGCCGTCAAGGGAGACCTGACGGAGGAGGCGGCGATTCTGCTGGCTTGTGACGTAGCGGAGCCCACCAAAGGCACCGTGTATGTGCTCCATGTCATCGAGGTGGGAAGAGACAAGCCGGTGGACGTGGAGGATCGCGAGGCCACCAGTCGGGGCGAAGAGGTGCTCCAGAGAGCGGAGCGGCTGGTCCGCAGCCAGAACCGCCAGGTGGAGGCGGAGCTCTTGCAGGCGCGCGACGTGGGCCCTGCGGTGGTGCGCGAGGCCATTGACAAGAGGGTCGAGCTCGTCATTCTGGCCCTGTCTTACAAGCGGCGCTACGGCGTCTTCAGCCTGGGAAGCACCGTTCCCTACATCCTGAACCATGCCCCCTGCCGCGTTGTGGTCTTGCGAGAGCCGATGTCGGCCCCGGTGCGGTGAAGGCAGCTCAGGACGTGTGAACCATGAAAGTAGTCATCTTGGGGTGTGCTCGGGTGGGGGCCTGGCTGGCCGCAGAGCTTCATAGCCAGGGTCACCATGTCCGTATCCTTGACGAGGACGAGGAGAACTTCCGCCGGCTTCCGGTGGAGTTGCGCACCATTGGCGAGGATGGGGGCGAGGGCATTGCGGTGCTGGGGGATGGCACTCAGGAGGAAGATCTGATCCGGGCAGGGATTGAGGGGGCCGACGTCTTTGTGGCCACCCTCCCCCAGGACACGCCCAACCTTATGGCGGCTCAGATTGCGCAACACGTTTTCCATGTCCCCCGCGTCGTGTGCCGTCTCAACGATGGCGAGCGCCAGGGGATCTACCAGGGGTTGGGCCTTCACGTGATCAACGCCACCCAGCTGGTGGGGGAGGCGCTCATGAGCAGCCTGCGGGAGCCCTAGCAAAGATGTATGCCGTTATCGTCGGTTGTGGCAGGATGGGGTTCAACCTGGCCCGTGCTCTGCTGGAGCAGGGGCATGAGGTCACGGTGACTGAAAGGGACCTGGAGCGCTCCAAGGTGGCCAACGAGCAACTGGGCCAGGTGGTGGTGGTGGGGGATGGTTGTGAGCCCCAGGTTCTTCGAGAGGCAGGGGCCCAGCGCGCCGATGTCCTGGTGGCCCTGACGGGAAAGGACGAGGACAATCTGGTGGCCTGCCAGGTAGCCAAGCACCTGTTTCGCGTCTCCAGGACCATTGCCCTGGTGAACAACCCCAAGAACGAGAAGCTGTTCCACCTTTTGGGGGTTGACGTGCAGTTGAGCCACACTTCTATGGTGCTGCAGCACGTGGAAGAGGAGTTGCCTGGCGCGGGCGTCGTACACATGGAGGGCCTCCGCGGCTCCAACTGGGAGCTCGTCTCCATCAAGATTCCCTCTGACGCCATGGCTGTGGGGAAGCCCCTCAGGGAGATGCGGTTGCCTCAGGGAAGCGTGGTCTCCCTGGTCATTGGCGCCGACGGCCTGGCTCACTTCCCCAGTGAGAACATCCTGCTCCACACGGGGGACCAACTCCTGGTGGTGACAAGCCCCGAGAGCGAAGAGACGGTGCGGGAGACATTGACGGGGGTCAATTAGATGCCCAAGCGACTGGCCTATCTGGGTCCGCCAGGGACATTCACCGAGGAGGCGGCCCTGCAGTACGACCGGGAGGCCCACCTGGTCCCCTTCCTGTCCATTCCCGCCGTGGCCGAGGCGGTGCAGCGGGGCATGGCTGACGAAGGGGTGGTTCCCATTGAGAACAGCCTGGAGGGGTCCGTGACCGACACCATGGACCTTCTCATCCAGGAGGTGGGCCTGTTCATCAGGCGGGAGTTGGTGCTGCCGGTGGAGCACTGCCTGATGGTGAAGCCTGGCACGCAAACCGAGGAGATTGAGGTGGTCTATTCCCACCCCCAGGCTCTCGCTCAGTGCCGTCGCTTTCTTGAGAGGTGCTTTCCCAGGGCCCAGCGTATGGCGTCCCTGAGCACTGCCGCAGCGGTGGAGGAGATGCTCCGCAGCACTGGTAAGGCCGCGGCGGTGGGGACACGCCGAGCGGGACAGCTCTATGGCGCTGAGGTTCTGGCCCACGGGATTCAGGACTCGGCGGCCAACGTCACCCGCTTCGTCATCCTTTCCACCACGGACCACGAGCCCACGGGGGCGGGCAAGGATAAGACTTCCCTGTGCTTTTCCTTCAGCCATGACCGGCCGGGGCTCCTGTACGGGGTTATGAGTGAGTTCGCTAGCCGCAAGATCAACCTGGCCAGGGTGGAGTCCCGCCCCACGAAGGAGACCCTGGGCCGCTACATCTTCCTCATTGATCTGGACGGCCATCGGCTGGACCCGCTGGTGCGGGAGGCCCTGGACAGCGTCAGGGGGCAGGTGGGCATGCTCCGCATCTTCGGCTCCTACCCCCGGTGGCAAGGGGCGGCCCATCCCCGGTAACCCGATCACCTCCTACCGGCGCCCCAGACGTGCTGGGGCACTATCACCGCTTACACTCGCCATAGGTTGCACAGGGTCATCGCCCAGGGCCTTGACGTCGAGGCAGCTCACTTCTAAAATGGGAAGTTGAGAGAGGCGCTCATCTTATCCCCCGAAGAGTTGACGAAGGAGGCGGCGATGCCCCTGACAATTTCGATCGCCGAAAAGGCTGCCGACAAGGTGAAGGCCTTTGCCGTGAAGGAGGGCATGAACGAGTTTGGCCTGCGGGTAGGGGTCAAGGGCGGCGGTTGTTCGGGACTGACCTATCAGCTTGGCATCGAGAAGGCGCCTCGCCCCGACGACAAGGTCATCGAGGAGCACGGTGTTCGGCTCTTTGTTGACAAAAAGAGCTACGTGTTCCTGGCCGGCACCGTGCTGCAGTACTCCGACGGCTTGAACGGTCGAGGGTTCGAGTTCCAGAACCCCAACGCTAAGACCACCTGCGGCTGCGGCACCTCCTTCTCCGTCTAGGTCAGCGTTCTTAGAGTGGTAGAGTCACCGCCTTTCCCTTCGGAAGGGCGGTTTCCTTTTCTCCCATCTCAGGAAGGGTTCCATCTGCGGTACAATGAAAACACCCTAAGTTGGGAGGCCTTTGGATGGCGCCCGTAAAATCTTCTGAACGCTCCTCCTCGGTAGACGAGTACCGGGCCGCCAAAGAGGGCGTGGCCCTGTGGGACGCCTCCGCCAACGGGCGGCTCCGCCTCCAGGGGAAAGACGCCCTGGACCTCCTCCATCGGCTCTCCTCCAACGACCTGCTCCCCCTACAGCCTGGGCAGATGGCTTACACGGTCCTCACCAACAACAAGGGGCGCGTGCTGGATCATCTGAAGGTGTACCGTCTGGAGGACCACCTGCTGGTCGTCACGAGCCCGGGGAACGCGCCAAAGGTGGCCGAGTGGATTGACCTCTACACCTTCCTTGAGGAGAGCACGGTCACGGACGTCACCGCCGAGATGGCGGTATTCCAGGTGGTGGGCCCCAAAGCGAGGGCCCTTTTGGAGGCCTTGACGGGGCAGGCCCTGGAGGACCGAAGGGTGGTCTCGGCTTTCCTCGACGGCAAGGCGGCTCTCATAGCGCGGGACGACTGGCTGGGTGTGCCTGGTTATGAGGTGGTAGCGATTGCCAACGATGCCCCCGCCCTGTGGCAGTGGCTTCTGGAGCGGGGACAGCCCTGGGGCATGCAGCCTCTTGGCAGGGAGGTTTTCGAGGCGCTCCGCATCGAGGCGGGGGTGCCCCTCTACGGGGCGGAGCTGAGCGAGCAGGTCAACCCCCTGGAGGCGGGCCTTCGCCCCTCCATCAGCTTCACCAAGGGGTGCTACATCGGCCAGGAGGTGGTGCTGCGCCTGGACACCTACCGCAAGCTGCAGCGCCACCTGGTGCGGCTGGAGATGGAGGGTGAGGACGTGCCGCCTCTGGGAGAGAAGCTCCTGGTGGATGGCAAAACGGTGGGCACCCTTACCTCGGCGGCGCAGGTGCCTGGGGAGAGCAGGATTGTAGCTCTGGCGCTTCTCCGCACCGCCCACGACAAGGCAGGCCAGCAGGTCCAGATAGCCTCCCTGGACAGGCGGTGGGTGGCTCGGGTGATCGGCCTGGAGCAGTACGCACGCGAGGGAACGGGCAGATAGATGTCCAGTTCGTGGTGAAGTCCGTCGAAATACCAGCGTGGGTGCAGGTCGAAGACACTCGACTTGTGCCGTATTCGGCATCACGGATCGGTGGCACGCCCTGCCCCTACCAGCCCATCAGCGTGTAGCCCCCGTCCACCACGATGACCTGCCCCCTGATCATGGAGGCCGCCGGCGTGCACAGGAAGGCCACCACCCGGGCCATGTCCTCTGGTGTCACCATTCTCCCCGCCGGGGCGCGTCTTCCCGCCGCTAGCATATCTTCTCGGTTGGGGAAGTGCTCCAGGGCCTCCGTCTCCACGATGCCCCCGGCCACGGCGTTCACCACGATGCCCCTGGGCGCTAGCTCCACCGCCAGGTAGCGGGTGAGGGCCTCCAGGGCCGCCTTGGAGACGCCCACTGCCGTATAGTAGGGCAGCACCCGCTGCGAGCCCAGGCTGGTGATGTTGACGATGGCCCCGCCGTTATCCATCAGGGGCACCGCCTCCTTGGCGCACAGCCAGGGGCCGCGAGTGTTCACGTCCAGGGTCCAGTCCCAGTGCTTCTCCTCCAACTCCAGTGCGCTCCGCTGGACTCCCGAGGCGGCGTTGTTGACCAGGATGTCCAGTCGTCCAAACTGCTCCTTGACCTGGGCGAAGAGCGCGCGGATGCTCTCAGCGCCCTCCAGGTTGGCCCGGACGCGGCAGACTCGCACCCCCAGGGCCTTCAGCTCCTCCTCGGTCTCCCGGGCCGACTCGTGGTTGCGCAGGTAGTTGAAGGCGACGTCGGCCCCCTGGCGTGCCAGCTCCAGGGCGATGGCCTTGCCAATGCCCCGGGAGCCTCCGGTGACCAGCGCGATTTTGTGTTGGAGGGTCATGGTGTCTTTCAGAACAAGGTGCTCGGGCTAGGCGTCGTGTAGTGGCTTAAGAAACGGGGATTGTATAATTGAAGCGGTGTGTACCTCCCTCCTTTGAGAATACCCCTCGGTTTCAATCATTCATCGCTTGACTCTACCCACTTGAACCTTGT
>SHYH01000047.1 GCA_009692865.1 Dehalococcoidia bacterium | reverse complement strand
CACCACCATGCGCTTCCTCACAGGCCTCCTGGCGACTCAGCCCTTCTTCAGCGTCCTCACGGGGGACCACTCCCTTCGCTCTCGCCCCATGGACCGCGAGGCTATTCCCCTGCGACTCATGGGAGCCCACATCTGGGGGCGCCAGGGGGGTACGCGAGCTCCCCTGGCGATTCAGGGTGGGCGCCTCCACGGGCTTGAATACCACATGCCAGAGGCCAGCGCTCAGCTCAAGTCCACCCTCCTCCTGGCGGGCCTCTTCGCTGAGGGTGAGACATGGCTCCACCAGCCCGCCCTCTCGCGCGACCACACGGAGCGCCAGCTCCAGGCCATGGGCGCCTCCCTCACCGTGGACGGCCTCTCCCTGCGCCTCACCCCTGGCCCGCTGAAGGCCGTGGACATAGCCGTGCCCGCCGACCTGAGCTCCACCGCCTTCTGGCTGGTGGCGACGGTCTGCCATCCCAACGCTCGCCTCACGGTGCAGGGCGCCGGCGTCAACCCCACCCGAGGCGGCATCCTGGAGGTGCTGGCCCGCATGGGGGCACGCATCTCCTTCAAAAACCGTCGAGAAGAGGGTGGAGAGCCCGTGGCCGACGTGGTGGCCGAGTCTAGCGATCTCAGGGCTGTCGAGATCAGCGGGGACATGATCCCCCTGGTGATTGACGAGCTTCCTGTCCTGGCCCTGGCAGCCTGCTTCGCCACGGGCACCACGGTTATTCGCGATGCTCAGGCCCTGCGAGTGAAGGAGACCGACCGCATCCAGACGACGGTGCAGGAGCTGGCTCGCCTCGGCGCAGACATTCGGGAGCTGCCCGACGGCATGGAGATCAGGGGGACGGGCCGCCTCCTGGGGGCCGCCTGCCGCAGCCACGGCGACCACCGCCTGGCCATGACCCTGGGGGTGGCGGGATTACTGGCGGAGGGCGCCACCGTGGTCCAGGACGCCCAGGTGGCCGACGTCTCCTATCCCACCTTCTGGGAGCACATGGCCGCCCTTGCTCCCGCCATGGCCACCGCATCGTGAGCGCAATGACTTCACCCCTGGACACCTACCAGCACCCTCCCCCCCTCCTGATGGTCATCTCAGGCCCATCGGGAGTGGGCAAGGACGCCGTGCTGTCACGGATGCGGGAACTGGGCCGCCCCTACTTCTTCACGGTAACCGCCACCACACGCCCGAAGCGTCCCACGGAGCGCGACGGTGTGGACTACGTCTTTCTCACGATGGAACGGTTCCAAGCCCTGCGAGAGAGCGGCGGCTTCCTGGAGTGGGCCCAGGTGTACGGCAACTGGTATGGCGTCCCCAAGGCCCAAGTGGCGGAGGCCATGGCCCAGGGGAGGGACGTCATTGTGAAGATTGACGTGCAGGGAGTAGCCACCATCAGGGACCTGGCGCCCGAAGGGGTGTACATCTTCCTGGCGCCGCCGTCGCTAGAGGAGCTGGCAAAGCGACTTCGGGAGCGGGGGAGCGAGGCGCCGTTGGACCTGGGCGTCCGCCTCCGCACCGCTCGCGAGGAGATGCAGCAGCTTTCACTGTTTACCTACGTGGTAGTGAACGAGACGGGGCGGCTGGAAGAGGCGGTGGCGCTCATTGAGGCCATCATGACGGCCGAGAAGCGAAGAGTGGGGAGAAAACCGGTCAGGTTGTAACCTCAACCTCTATGAGGCCGTGGGCGTATCAAGCCCACGAATGCCCACAATCTTGACCATGGTGCGGCTGCCCCGGTAGATGCGGTTGATGTTCAGCAGCAGGGCGGTGAGCTGCTCCACGTAGCCGGAGTTCTCCAGCGCTCCACCGTCCACGGCCCGTATACCCTTGATCTCCTCCGCCAGGCCCATCACAAGTCGCTTGGCCTCCGCGTCGTCGGCGCACACCACAATGTCGCAATCGATGACTCGATCAGGCGCGAGCAGGTCCACGGCGCTCACGTTCTGAAAGGCCCCCACCACTCGCGAGCGAGGCAGAAGCGCCTGGGCCTGGAGCGCGGCGCACCCCTCCTCCACCGGCAGCGAGCGCACCTTGCCCTGGCTGAATGCGAGAGGGATGGAGGTGCTGACCACCACCTTCCCGACCAGGGGCTCTCGAAGGTCCTCCAGAAGGCTGCGCTGGGCAGGGTAGGGCACCGTGATGAAGACCACCTGGGAGTCGACGGCCACTTGGGCGTTCAGCGCCGCACGCACCCTCTGAGGCGGGACGTGCTGGGCAAGCTCTAGGGCCGCCTCCTGAGCGCGAGCGAAGTCCCGAGAGCCCAGGAGCACCTCATGGCCTGCCAGGGCCAGTCGCAGGCCAAGCCCCTTCCCCTCTGGGCCTGTGCCGCCCAAAAACCCCAGGGTGAATCTCTGTGTTGTCACTTTCCCTCTCCACTCTTACAGACCAACGCCGTCCGCCCTAGGGAACGACGGGGCGGGCGATGCCTGTAGACTTGCTGAACATATCACAGAGAGATCAGGACAGGCGAAGCAAGTCCCTCCCTAACGTGCCAAGCCAGGCGACCAGGGCGATAATCAACCCACCCCCCAGCGGCCAGTCGGCGGACTTCCAATGCAAACTGGACGCTACAGTGAGAAGGACAGCCAGCAGCAACACCGCGATGGTGAACCACCCAAGGGGTGCGGAAAACTGTTTCAACCCAAGGGAGAGCACAGCTATGGAAACGACCCACGCCAGGACCGGCAGAATGCCAATGCCACCGGTGACAAAGGAGGTCTGCAGGTTGATGACACCTATCACCAGAAGGACCTGGCCTGCCGCCCCTATGATCATGCCTGCCACAGCCAGCCAGGTAACCACGGCGAGCCAGGGGCCCGCCGCTGCCTGGGCGCTCACATAAATAGCGATAGCCGGCAAGATGAGAAGGAGCAAAGACAAGGCTGAGAAGATGTCGTTCAGTGGGCCGTAGTGCGCGCCGCGACCACCAAAAAACAAAGCCAAGAAGAGCCCCGCAAGCAGGAGCACTGGGATGGCTAACAACGCGGAGGCGCCTGCGAGTCTGAAAACCAACGCTTTTCCATACATCCCTCTCTTGGCTAGACCTTGCGGCCCAGGGGGTTCTTCTCGGGTGACGAGAATGGGGCAGGGGAGCTAAGGAGCATGCGACGGGAGGACGGTTGCGGGCTACTGTTGAAAGCGACTGCGGCGGGCGACGCCGGTGGCCCTGGCGGCCTTGGCCACGGCCTTCGCCACGGCAGGGGCCACGGCCCGGTTGAACACGCTGGGGATGATGTAGTCCTCACCAAGCTCTCGTTTGCTGATGCAACCGGCGATGGCGTAGGCCGCCGCCGTCTTCATCTCTTCGTTGATGTCCCGGGCCTGGACGTCCAGGGCGCCACGGAAGATGCCCGGGAAGGCCAGGACGTTGTTGATCTGGTTGGAAAAGTCGGATCGCCCGGTGGCCATGATGCGCACGTAGGGAGCCACCTCGTCGGGCATGATCTCGGGGACCGGGTTGGCCATGGCAAACACAATGGCGTCCGGGTTCATCTTCTTGATGTCCTCCACGGTGACCGCGCCCGGCGCCGAGAGCCCCAGGAACACATCGGCGCCCTCAATGGCGTCGGAGATGGTGCCGCGAATGTTGTCAATGTTGGTGTGCTCGGCAAACCACTCCTTCATGAAGTTCATGTTCTCGGTGCGCCCCCGGTAGACGATGCCGGTGCGGTCGCAGCCGATGATGTTCTTGACACCTTCGGCGAGGAGCATCTTGGAGCAGGCGACGCCGGCAGCCCCCACCCCAGAGACAACCACCTTGAGCTCATCCAGGTTCTTGTGGACGACCTTCGCAGCGCCGATGAGGGCCGCCAGGACCACCACCGCCGTCCCGTGCTGGTCGTCGTGGAAGACGGGGATATCCAGCTCCTTCTTGAGGCGCGCCTCGATGTAGAAGCAACGGGGCGCGGAGATGTCCTCCAGGTTGATGCCACCAAAGCCGATGGAGATGCGCTTGACAGTCTCCACAAAGTCATCGGGGTCTGTGACGTCGATGGCGATGGGCCAGGAGTCCACGCCCCCGAACTCCTTGAAGAGGAGGGACTTTCCCTCCATGACGGGCATGGAGGCCGCCGGGCCGATGTTCCCCAGGCCCAACACGGCGGTGCCATCGGTGATGACCGCCACGAAGTTGCGCTTGGCGGTTAGGTTCCAGATGGCCTCGGGGTCCCGGTAGATCTCCATCGAGACGCGGCCCACGCCGGGGGTGTACAGCATGGAGAGGTCTCGGCGGCTGGCCACCTTGATGCGGCTCCGCATCTCGATCTTGCCGCCCCAGTGGACGAGCAGGACAGGGTCTGCAAAGCTGACGACGCGCACCCCGTCCATGCTTCGCAGGGCCTTCAGGATGACGCGCCCGGCGGTCTCGTCCCAAATGCCGAAGGTGATGTCTCGGACCACCTTGTCGCGGGTGGCCTCCACCAGGTCAATGGCGCCGATGTTGCCACCGCCCTCGCCGATGACCGAGGTCACCTTCCCCAGCATACCGGGCCGGTTGACGATCTCCAGACGCATGGAGAGGGAGTTAGTCACGGGAAGGGAGTTGGTCGTTTCGGCCACCACAGCGGACCTTCGAGTCCTGCGTCGGGGGGCTGATTCGGAGGGTGTGTTCATCATATTCTTAAGCATACCAACTGTCTGGGGCCTTGGCAAGCGTGGTGCGCCCTTTTGTTTCGACCATCGGCGGCTGCGATCAAGGGCCTGAAGCGGCGCTCCGTCGCCGGGAAGGAGCATGGGGTCGAAGATCCGCACGTGCCGTGGCTTTCGCTCAGCAATGGTTCCAGGTACAATGAGCGGATGCAGGGGTAGGCTCTCCCACGGCGTTGCTGGAGGGCCAGTGCTCAGCGTGCAAGGGAAGCCCCTAAGGGGTAGGATGAGGAGAGAACTCCACGGGAGGAAGCTATGCGAATAGGGGCCTTCGAGCTGCAGGAGCCATTGCCTGAGCTGCGTCAACCCCACCTGCTGGTGGTGCTGCGCCCGTGGATTGACGTGGGCTCCGTGGGAACCCTAGCCCTGAACACCCTGGAGGACCGGTTTGGCGCCCAGGAGTTGGGACAGCTGGTGCGGCCCGGAGAGTTTTACGACTTTACCCGCTATCGCCCCACCATCCTGCGTCGGGAAGGAGAGCGCCACATCATCATCCCCAACAGCGTCCTCCGCGCGGCTAAGGGACAGGGAGGCCATGACTGGCTGTTCCTACATCTGCTCGAGCCCCACAACAAAGGGGAGGACCTGATGGAGGGGGTGGTGGGGGTGATGGAGCGGTTTCACGTGCGCCGCTACGGCCTGGTGGGAGCGATGTACGGCGCCGGGCCCCATACGCGGCCCCTTCTCGCCAGCGGCACTGTCAGTGAGCCTCAGGCGCACAAGGAGCTGGAGCGCCAGGGGCTGCGCACCAGCAGCTACGAAGGGCCTACCAGCATCATGGCCATGGTCACTGAGGAGGCGCGCAAGCGGGGGGTTGAAGACATGAGCATGCTGGTGCAGCTACCCCCCTACGTCCGGTTGGAGGAGGACTACAAGGGACAGGAGACGCTGCTTCGCTACCTGGGAGCACTGTACCATTGGGATGTGGACCTGGCGGCGATCGCCAAGGCGGCGGCGGACCAGTACGCCGAGTTGGATCGCGCCATGCAGTCGGACCGGCAGATGCGGGGCATGGTGCGCCGCATGGAGGAGGCGTACGACAGCGAAGGGACTAAGGAGTCCCCGAGAGAAGGCGGCTCCACGCTGCCCCAGTCGGTTCAGGAGTTTCTGAAAGACCTGGGGGAGGAAGGGGACGGAAAGGGCGGATAGCACCCATGCCCTCTCCCAATGAGATGGTCACGTACGCTTCAAAAGGGGATAGACACTCCAGCCAATGATCATCACCCACAGAGGTGTCAACACAGGCGCCCCTGAGAACACTCTGGCCGCCTTTGACAGCGCGTTGCGATTGGGCGCCAACGCAATCGAGTGCGATGCGCGGCTCACGCTCGATCATCAGGTGGTCGTTCACCACGATAACGGCATTCGTCTGGCCGGCAAGCGGCTGGCCATATCACGCACGCCTCTTCAAGAGCTTCTCCGACTCCGGGGTGAAGGCCCAGAGATACTCCCGACACTCGAGGAGCTCTTCTGCTTTATTCGCGAGCAGAATGTTCCGGCTTTCATCGAGGTAAAGAACTCCTCCAGCATTCTGGCGGAGGCTATCATTCAACGAATCGCCCTCGACGACCTCTGGACACAGGTCCACATCATTGGATTCTCCGTGTTCGTTCGGAGAGCACTCGGGCTGCAAAAGAACTACCCGCAGTTGCGGGTCATTCCCTTGATGAATCTGCCCATGTTTTCCTACGTCAGGTTGCCGGCAAGAAGCTACGGTGTCTTTGTTGGCTGGATAGACGGGATGGTCGGGACCGAACGGCTCTTCAGACTCACGATTGCCCCCTCACGTCTGGTAAGCCTCCGCGAATATTACGAAGAACATGGCTTTCAGGTCTTCGCCGGCGTCATCAATCGCCCTGCTGACCTGAAACTGTTTAGAGACGCGGGCTTTTCCCACGTGGTGACCGACGACATTCCGACGGCGACGCAACATTTCCAAACGCAGAAGGTTGCCACGGGCTCATAGGTTGGCTGTCGCGGACTGGTTCTCGGTCTGCGAAGTAAGTTGCAGAACTGCCCTGGGCGTGCCGAAGGAAGAGGGGTAGTCCGTCATTGCGAGGAGTCCCGATGACATCGGGACAACGAAGCAATCTCGTCCCTAGCCATGAGATTGCGAGCCCCGACTCCGTCGGGGCTCGCAATGACAAACGAAGCGTGTCGGCCCGAGGCAAGGAAAGCCGGCAGCATGTCGCGAAGGAACCAAAATAGTTGAACGGGATAGATATATACGAATCTGCAGCCACCGCTCCTACGTATAGCTCTTAATGGGCGGTGTTCCGTCGCCTCAAGCGAAGCTTCTTTACCCCAGAGTCTCGGCGTAGGCAAAAGGGATGATACGACTTTTCCCCATAACGTCAACGCCATTGAACATTCGAGCGTAGATAATCTCTGTTTATGTTTTGCTGTCTGGGGGAATCCCTGCCTACCCCGTCACGGCCCCCTGCGCCGCCGAGGAGACCAGGCGGGCGTACTTGGCCAGAGCGCCAGTAGTGTAGGCAGACGTAGGAGGCTTCCACCGCCGGAGCCGCCCTCGAATCTTGGGCTGGGAGAGCTCCACGTCCAGGCGGCGGCCGGGGACGTCGAAGGCCACGATGTCGCCGTCTCGCAGGGCGGCGATGGGCCCACCGACGGCGGCCTCGGGGGCTATGTGGCCCGCCATGAGCCCGTGGGTGGCCCCGGAGAACCGGCCATCGGTCAGCAGGGCCACCGCATCACCAAGGCCCGCGCCCACCAGGGCGGCGGTCACTTGGAGCATCTCGCGCATGCCGGGCCCGCCCTTAGGCCCCTCGTAGCGGATGACCACCACGTCGCCGGGAACGATGCGACGCTCCTTCACGGCGGCGTAGGCGTCCTCCTCCCGGTCAAAGACCCTGGCTGGGCCGCGGAAGGTGGTGGGCTCGTGGCCGGCGACCTTCAGGACGCACCCTTCGGGGGCCAGGTTGCCCTTCAGGATGACCAGTCCCCCATTGACCGCCAGGGGGTTGGACACGGGTCGCACCACCTGCTGGCCAGGTGTCTCCACAGCAGCACGGGCCTCCTGCCCAATAGTCCGCCGAGAGGCGGTCATCTCGTTCGCACTCAGCAGGCCCGCCTCCAGAAGCCGCCGCGCCACCAACCGCATGCCGCCGGCGTCGTGAAGGTCCTTGGCTACAAAGCGGCCCCAGGGTTTCATGTCCGCCAGCAGGGGCGTGCGGGAGCTGATGCGGTCGAAGTCGTCGATCTCCAAGGGCACCCCTGCCTCCTGGGCGATGGCCAGGAGGTGCAACACCGCGTTGGTGGAGCCCCCGGTGGCCGCGACGGCGGTGATAGCGTTCTCCAGGGCGCCTCGCGTGATGATCTGGCGCGGGCGCAGGCCCTGGCGCACCAGCTCCACGGCCAGGCGACCCGCCTCGCGAGCCGCCTCGTCCTTGCGAGGGTCAGTGGCGGGAATATCGCCGCTGCCCATGGGAGCGATGCCCAGGAACTCGATGGCCGTGGCCATGGTGTTGGCGGTGAACTGGCCCCCACAGGCGCCAGCGCCGGGGCAGGCCACCCGCTCCAGGGCCGTCAACTGCTCCTCCGTCACCTTCCCCGTGTGGTAGGCGCCGATGGCCTCGTACACGTCCTGGATGGTCACGTCGTGCCCCTGGAAGCTCCCAGGGAGAATGGAGCCGCCGTACAGGGCCACCGATGGCAGGTCCAGCCGAGCCAGGGCCATGACGACGCCCGGGATGGTCTTGTCACAGGAGCAGAGGGCCACCACGCCGTCCAACAGGTGCCCCCGCACCACCAGCTCGATGGAGTCGGCGATAACCTCCCGGCTGATGAGGGAGGTCTTCATGCCCTCGGTGCCCATAGAGATGCCGTCGGAGATGGCGATGGTGTTGAACTCCAGGGGGACGCCACCGGCGGCCCGGATGCCCTCTTTGACCTTGGCGGAAAGCCTCCGCAGGTGGAAGTTGCAGGGCCCCAGCTCTGTCCAGGTGTTGGCAATGCCGATGAGCGGCCGGCGGAAGTCGTCGTCCGTCAGACCTGTCGCCCGGTACATGGATCGGGCCCCTGCACGATCGGGCCCATCCAGGATGATGCGGCTCTGACGCCGGGGGTCTACGTTCTGGTTCATGGCGGGTTCTCCTACATGGTGGTAACGGCTATAGGACAGCTTGGCCTATTATACACGCTGGCCTGGAGGGTGGTAAGAACGCATCGCTGGCTCAAGGGGTGACGGCGCCAGGCAAGGAGCCAACCTTGTGTCAACCTCATAAGCGTCCGTATAATGGAGCCTGCCCCTACTTCGCCCCTACAAGGAGCCACCCCATGCCTCAGCGAGTCACCGTTGATTCCATGGAGTCCATCAGGCCCCTGGCCCGGGCGGCCGTGACAGAGTACGCCCGCCGCCTGCGCTTTCTGCACTACTGCGACCTGCGACTGGAGATCAGCGAAGGCAAGGGGGCTTCCGCGGAGAACGGCCAGGAGAAGAGCAGCAGCGAGGACTACGGCCTCTCCCTCGGGGTCCGGGTCCTGGCCGGGCGAACGACGGTCGCCCCAGGCTACGTGGGCCGGATGCTGGGCGCCGTGGACATGGACCGCCTGGAGCAGGTGATGCGGGAGGCCATCCAATCGGCCCATCGCCGGGCCCTGGCCAGCGCCGAGCGCAAGGCCACGGGCCGGAGCAGCTTCGGAGCACTAGGCGACAGCCTTTACAGCACGCAACTGGCCCCCATTCCCATTCGCCAGGATACAATCCGTCCGGTCTACAGGGTGGACCCCCGAACGGTCCCGCTGGAGCAGGTGGCAAAGATGGCCGTAGGGGCCTCCCGCATCGTGGCTGCCGTGAGCAACCAGGTGGTGTACAACGTGGTCTCGGCTGCCACACTGTTGACGCGGGAGCTGTTCTGCAGTTCCGAGGGGACCGACATAGACCAGTCCTGCGCCATGACCGAGGGGTTTGTCCTGGTGGTGGCACGGGGACCCGAGGGGAACCTGGAGCTGTACGACTTCCTGGGACACCAGGCTGGCTGGGAGACGGCCCTGGAGGGGGTGGACCGAGGGGCGATACGCCTGCCTTCCCTGAACACCTTTGCCGCAGACCTGGCCCAGACCGCCGTGGAGGTGGCGAACGCCCCACGCCTGAAGCCGCCTGCGGAGGAGGTGGTGGTGGTGACCGACCCCCACTTCAACACCCTAGTGGCCCACGAGGTGGTGGGCCACCCCTCGGAGCTGGACCGGGCTCTGAAGCTGGAGACGGCCTACGCGGGGCGAAGCTGGCTCCTCAAGGACCTGGCGGACAACCAGATCGGCAAGCCGGTGGCCTCGCCCCTGGTCAGCGCCTTCTCGGACCCCACCATGGAAGGGTACGGCCACTACCTGTACGATCACGAGGGGACCCCCGCCCGGCGGGTGTACCACATCCGCAACGGGGTGTACGAGGAGTTCCTGAACAGCCGTCAGACGGCGGCCGTCCTGGGGGTGGCGCCCAACGGCTCCTTCAAGGCCACCGACGCCTCCCTGGTACCCCTCATCCGCATGTCCAACACGGTGTTCGCGCCAGGCGATCGGGACCCCCAGGACATCATCAAGGAGGTGGAGCGCGGGTACTACGTCTCGGGGCACCGCATCCCCTCGGTGGCCGAGTCGCGCGAGAACTTCCGCATCTCCGCCATTAAGGTGTATGAGATCCGCAACGGCGAGCTGGGCAAGCTCTACCGCGACGGGGGCATCATGGCCGACAGCCGGGACTACTTCATGCGGGTGGACGCCGTGGGCAACGACTTCCGCCTGTACCCCATCCCCAACTGCGGCAAGGGGCAGCCGATGCAGACCAAGCGCATGGGCAACGGGGGCCCCACGATGCGCAGCGTGGCGCGATTGATGGGCTCGGCGGGGTGATGGTCTTGGGAATCAAGGGGCGCCAACCCCACCCAGGTGTGGAAAGGCGAAGTTGAAAAACCAGGAGGTATGAGACCATGATCATCGCTACCCCCGACACCATCGCCGGTCACCCTATCGTCAACGTCCTGGGCCTGGTGCAGGACCAGACGGTCAGGGCCGGCACGTGGGGGTGGACATCATGGCGGACCTTCGCAACCTGGTAGGGGGCGAAGTCACTGGCTACTCGCGGCTCCTCGCCGAGGCCAGGAAGCAGGCGTTGCAGCGCATGATCCAGGCCGCCGAGGCCCAGGGGGCCAACGCCGTGGTCGGTGTCCGCCTCAGCACGGCATCGGTGATGCAAGGCGCTGCAAAGATTTTGGCCTACGGGACCGCGATGGTGGTGGAGTAGAAATCGCATCAAGACCCTCTCCCTCGAAGGGAGAGGGGGGATTTCCAAAGGGCGGTAGACACCCCTTTCAGGAGAGCACGATGCTACCAATGGCCCAACTCCGGCGCGCCGCCCAGAACGCCCTGGACTACCTGAAAACGACGCCTGACGTAAAGGAGGCGGAGGTGTTCGTGGCCAGCAACGGCAACCTGCTGGCCCGCCTCAACTACACCTCCCAAATCCCCTCCAACGGGCTCGAAGAGCCCAAGTCGCTGGAGTCCTACGGGGTGGGCCTGCGCATCGCCTTCGGCACACCCCAGGGCGTCAAAACGGGGTTTGGCAGCGAGCCCAGCGACCTCTCCCTGGAGGGGGTGCGTCGAGCCCTGGAAAAAGCCCGCCGTGGGGCCGTTCATGACCCCGAGTTCGTCTCGCTGCCCAAGCCCACGGGAGAGCAGCGCACCCTCTACCGCTCCCACGACCCCCAGGTGATGCGCATGAAGGACGCCGCCCTAGTGGACCTGGGGTGGACGACTCTGGAGGGAGCGTTGGGGACCTTCCAGGCGTCGGAGGACCTGCTGGCCATCGCCGTGTCGCCGGAGGGTGTGAAGGGGCTGGGGCTCATCCTGGGGGGCGACGTCACGGTGCTCCAGGAGCGCATCGCCATCGCCTCCACCAACTTCCGCCGGGTGCAAACCGATGAGTCCACCATCATCCTCTCCTTCCTCACCGCCATGGTGGAGAGCCAGTACGCCAAGGGCACCAGCTGGTCCGCCAACACCCACCTCAGCGACTACTCCCCAGACGTGGGGGCCGAGGCGGCCCGCAACGCCATCGCCTCCATAGGCGGCCAGCGGGTCACCGACGGCCAGTACCGGGTGGTCTTCGGGCGCCAGGCTGTCACCGACCTGTTCCACAACCTGGTGCTGCCGGGCATGGGGCTGGAGCTGTTCTACGCTGGGGCCTCCCCCTTCCAGGGCAAGCTCACCAGGCAGATCGCCTCGGAAGGGCTGACGGTGTACGACGACGGCGCGGCCCCGGGCCTGGCGGGCAGCAAGGGCATCACCTGCGAGGGGCTGCCCACGGGCCGGACGACGCTTATCGAGAGGGGGCGTTTGACGGGGCTCCTGGCCAACTACTACGAGAGCCAGCGCGTCCTTCGGGACCCCAACGGTCGAGCCAAGCTGGGCGTAGACCCCAACGAGCACCAGGAGGCCTTCGTGCCCCGCAACGGCTTCCGCTTCGGGCATGGCGGGGGCCGCAACTTCGACACGCCGCCGGGAGTCGGGGCCACCAACGTGGTCATCGAGGGCGAGCCGGGCTACACCCAGGAGGAGCTGCTGCGGCTGGTGGGCGACGGCCTGTACATCGGGCGCATCTGGTACACGTACCCCATCAACGGCATCTCCGCCGGGGACTTCACCTGCACCGTGGTGGGGGACTCCTACCTGATCAAGGACGGGCGGCTGGCGGCGCCCATCAAGCCCAACAC
>SHYH01000046.1 GCA_009692865.1 Dehalococcoidia bacterium | reverse complement strand
GGCCGCTGCGAAGTCGGCGATGCCGAAGATGAGCCCCACCATGCGGTCCGAGGCGGTGGCAATCTCGTAGGCATTGACCACTGCGATAGGGATCTCGATAAGGGCCTCGATCTGGACGTGGGTCTTCCAACCACCCTCCCGCTCCAGGCCGTCCAGCAGCTTGGAGAGGTAGATGATGTCCTCAGGGCCGTTGGTCTTGGGGAGGATGATGCCGTGGAACCGGTCGGGGGCGCCCAGCATGATGGCCTGCAGGTCTCCCAAGAAGAAGGGCGAGCTGATGTTGTTGGGCCGGATGGTGACCACCTTGTGGCCGAAGTCCACGGTGTTCAGGGCCTCGACCATCACCTTGCGGGAGGGCTCGCCCTTGAATTCGTAGGGGCAGGCGTCCTCGAAGTCGGCCATCACGTGGTCCACCGGCGCGCCCGAAGCGTTCTGGTGCATCCGCAGCACGTGGCTGGGGTACGTGAGTTCAGTGCGCGGTATCACGAATCGCTTGCCCCCTTCGATGACGAACATACTGGCTCCTTTCGCCTGGATTCGCGGGTCGGACAGCGCCTCATTATAGCGTGAAAGGGCATGAGTGGACATCCCATACCTCCGTGGGCACCCCCACGCCCCGACTATCGGGACACCGGCCCAGCGGCGAAAGACCTTCCTAAATGTGGGTTCAGGGTGCGCCCTGGAGGGTGCAGGTCGAAGACACTCGACTAGTCGGTGGCGCGCCCTGTCGCCCCTTGACACGCTACCCCCTCAGTGATGTACTGCTACCGTCCATCGCAATCCCACACGCATCTGGAGCGACGCTTGCCCACCGCCTCCCACCGTGACTACAGCTTGACCCCGGCCCAGCGCGACATGCGGGCAGCCGTCGCCCGTTTTTCGGACCAGTCCATTCGTCCCCAGGCCCGCGCCATCGATGCAGGCAACTACCCCAGCGACGTCCTCAAAAACCTGGCGGAGGCTGGCTTCACGCGGGCCGGCTTCCCCAAGGACCTGGGGGGCGCCGAGGTGGACTCCGTCTCCTGGGCACTCATCATTGCCGAGGTCGCTCGGGGCAGCGGCACGGCGGGCCTGGCCCTGGGCGTCAGCGGCACCGCCAGCCTACCCGTCCTGCGCCTGGCCACGCCCGAGCAGCGGCAGCTTTTGCAGCCCATTATCAAAGGTGAGACCCCTGGGGTGTACGCCCAGAGCGAGCCGGAGCAGGGCTCGGACGTAGCGGGGATTAAGACCATCGCCCGCCCCTCTGTAAGGGATGGCGTCTCTGGGTGGGAGATCAGCGGCCACAAGCTGTGGATCAGCAACGCCTGGCTGGGACCGACTCGCCGCGCCCACTGGGCGGTGGTCCTCTGCCAGACGGGCGAGGTGGGCAACCGCCGCACCATGCGCTTCTTCCTCGTCCCCCTCGACACCCCTGGTGTGGACGTCCAAAGGGTCTCCACCAACGGGATGCGCGGCTCCGGCACCTCCCAGATCCTCTTCGACCGCGTTTTCGTCCCTGAGGAGGCACTCCTGGGCAAGGACGAGGCGGGCTTCCAGTCAGCCATGCAGGTGCTGGGGGCCAGCCGCATCTTCTTCTCCGCCCGCGGCCTGGGCATCGTCGAGGCGGCGGTGGACCTAGCCCAAGAGGTGCTCCTGCGGCTCCATCACGAGGACCCCCGTGACCCCAGGCTCCCCCAGGGCCACGCGCGCCTGGACCGCCTGGAGGTGGACGCCTTCAACCTACGGGTGCTGGTCTACTGGGTGGCTCGGCTTCGAGATGCAGGCGAGTCGTTTGACCATCAGGTGGCCATTGTGAAGTGGGTGGCTGGGGACACGGCCGTCCACGTCACCTCCGAGGCCTACAACCTGATCGCGTCCTTGGGCGGCGCCCCTCAGGAGCTTCAGGACGCCGATCGTATCTTCAGGGACGCCAACCAGATCCCCCTGGCCGAGGGCACCAGTGAGATCATGGAGCGCATCCTGGCCCGCGACCTGGCTGGCTCTCTTCGCTCCGACGGCGGGCCCACCGTAGGCCGCCTCCTAGAGGAGCCAGGGCAGCTCAAGGAGACGTTGGTGGGCGCCCAGGACCCTCCCCAGGTTACCGACCTGTTGTTCACCCTGGCCAAGGCCGCCTACCGGGAGGCCGCCAACGCCCACCAGGGCAAGCCGTCGACCCGCCTCCTCCTTCCAGAGGAGGGCGCCCAAGGCGAACCTGAAGAGATGTCCCTCTCGCCGATTCCTTCGCCGCGCCAGGAGCCCCTGGGCGTCGAGCGGGCATTGGCGGCCCTGGAGGTCACCCACTGGGAAACAAAGGTCCTCTTTGACGCCCTGAACGGAATGCTTCGCGAGGGTGTCGACTTTTATGCCCTGGAAGCGGCGCGCCACCGCCTCCGTGCCCAGATGGACAAGGCGCTGATCCAGGCCCACGAGGTCTTTCAATCCCTCGACGACTCTTCCCATTGGTCATTGATCGCTCCTCTCTTCTCACCCCAGGAGGCGCTATTGCGATGGTAAACCGACTCCCGGACTACGGCAGCAGGGGAATGGTCCCAGATCCCAATGAAGGGCCTGGCCTCCCCCAGTCGTCCCGCCCTTCCACAGGCCGGGGCAACGAGGCGGAGGTGGAGCGGTTTCGTCACGGGGCCCAGGAGCTTGTCAGACTGTTTGCTCAGGTGTCCGGGGACCACAACCCCTACCACCTTGACCCGGAGTACGCCCGCCAGTCCCGCTACCAGGGGCCCATTGGCCACGGCATCCTCACCGTCTGTTTGGCCCTCGCGGAGCTCAGTCGCGCCCTTCCCAGCTTTGTTCCCGTGGAGATCGATGTCACCCGCTTCACGGCGCCCGTCCGCTTCGGCGACCGGGTTCGCTGCGTAGTGCTGAACGCGGAGCGGGAGAGGAACGGGTGGCTTGTCAACTTCGTGGTGACCAACCAGGACATTGTGGTCATCCTCCAGGGCAACATTCGGGTCTGGCCCCGAAGCCCTGAGGACGGTCCCTCCTCCTGGCGCCAGGTGCTCAACCGCCCAGCGGAGGAGCTGCGGGCCGATGCCGTGGCCTGGTCCCGGGGCGTCCAGGCATTCCCCGTTCGCCCTGCCCCTCAGCTCAGGGTAGGGCAGAGCGAACGTTACGATACCGCTATCTCGGAGGAGCGGCTCAAGGCCAACGTAGTCATCTCCAAAGACTCCTCCTGGATGACGCACCTCTTCGCTTTAGAGGCCGTGGCCCAGGCCTCGGCGGAGCTGTCCCCCGGCTTCATCCTGGTGGGGGCGGAAGCAGGTGGGATTGTGAGGCCCCTTAGGGTCGGCGAGCCCCTCCGCATCAATGCCACCGTCACTCGCCAGGGCGTCTTGCTCCACCGGCCCGTGGACCGCATCCGAATTGACATGCAGGTGCTGGACGCTGCGGGCCAACTGGTGGCCTCCGGCGCCGTCTACAAGGAGTCCGAGGCGCCCATAGGCCAGGCGCCTACGCCCACGCCCACTAGACCCTACCCCGGCGCCGAGTTCCTGGTCCCCGCCGACCCCAGACTTCTGGGCGCTCTCTCTCGTCTGCACGCGCCGCCCTTTTTGACCATCCTGGACCTGGGCGAGGCAGAAGGCGATGAGGTTGCCGCCGCCCGCCAAGCGGTGGTGCGCCACCTGGAGGGCATGGCCCAACAGCAGCCCCCTGCCTCCAAAGGTTACCTGTTCCTCCGGCCCCACTCCTTCCGCTCTCCCTGGGCTGCCGCGGACCTCCTGGAGGTGATGGGCAAGGCCGGCCACCTGCTGGACGGCATCCTTCTGCCCGATGCTCGGGGGCCCCGAGATGTGGAGGTGGCCGATCAGGTGCTTGCGGGCATCGAGGAGGCCAGGGGGTGGGAGCGGGGACGCCTGAAAATCGAGGTTGTCATCCAGCAGTGGGACGTAGCGCGCCGAGCGGCGGACATCATGGACGCCAGCCCTCGGGTAGTAGCCATCGCCAACGCGCTGGTGGGTAGCCTCGCCACCCCGGAGCTGAACATGACCCTGGCCCAGGCCGCCGAGAGCGCCCGCGTGGACCTGGTGGATGGCACCGCTCGGCCCCAGGATGACGGGCGCGAAACCGCGTTGGGGGCCATTCGCGGGTCCATGATGAGGTTTCGACGCAAGTGGGCCTTCAACCCCCTGCAACTCAACGCCGTCCTAAACCCGCAGCTCTACCTGTCCGATAGAGACCTGCTTCGGGGCGGCATCCCCAAGGACTGGACTCAAACAGCCCTCACGCACCAGCCGGGAAAGCCCACCCTGTGGAAAGAAGGCGTCATTGATCGCGCCCCTCGGCCCAGCAACGCGAACCCGATGCCCCTCGCCGAGCTTGAGGCCTACGCCCGCCAGGAGCGCCCGCTGCTGTAGCGGGCCTGCCTACATGTTCCGTCCGCCCTTCCAAAGCAGGCATGGGCTAGCTTTGCTTAAGAAGTCCCGAAGAGGAGGAGTTCAGAGGGGACTCTGTCCCCTCTGACGGGGGTATGGGGGTGTCCCCCATAGCTAACCCCCCCTCTCCCTCTTATAGGGCCTTGCACATAAGGGCCAGAAAGGGAGGGGATGATGGAGAAGGATACCCTGCCCTGCCTAGCGCGGGAGAGTCAAGGGCAAGGAGGCGTCCCAATGGGCCGTCTCCCGCGAGTAGAAGTCGGGGCGCCCCACGTGGAACCCCTCCACTGGGGTAAAATCGCCAGCTCTCAGAGCCTCCAGCAGGTCCTCCTCGCTGCGAATATCGCCTTTAAAGGCGGTGGCCCCTTTGGCCAGGCCCTGGACTGAATGAGCGTCGCTGCCCCCGGTCCCCCATCGTCCCAGGGCCTTGGCGACCCCTTGGGCGAACCGGTTCTCCACCTCGATGTTGCCTCCGTTCACTACCTCCAGTTCGTCCACCAGCTCGAAGATTGGGTGCTTGGCGGCATCCGCGGGAGTTTTGGGGAGATTAGCGGGGTCCTCGAAGAGGATGTTCTGCGTGTAAATGCCGGGCGGGTCAAAGAGGAACCGGAATGGGTGGGCCAGGATCATATACCCACCCACTCGCTCCACCTCCCTGCGGAGCTGGCGCACCGTATTCAGGCCGCCTGAGGGCCCTGTCACGTGGTTCTCTAGGCCCAAGGTGATGATGTGTCCCAAGGGGGTGTACACTTCCAGGGCCCTCACCAGGATGATCTCTTGCCTGGCCGCGAACAGTTCAAAGTCATGGCGAGGCCACCCGTTGTGCTCGGTCACCACCGCCCCCGTCAGCCCCATACGCCGCGCCTCGGCTACGAGCTCCTCTGGGGTCAGGGCGCTATCTGGACTTCCCATGTGGGTATGAACGTGGAGATCGAAGATAGAAGGCAACGGAACACTCTCCTCGCATCATTAGATAGGCAGCCTGCACTGCTCCAAGCCTGTGTATATATAGCCGAAATCCGGACCTGTCGTCAAGGGTCGGCGTGATTGTCCTCAAACAGGCCTTGAGGATGCTGGAAGGCTCCTGCCCCAAGCTGTCTCATCGACAATCGTTACAATTTCCTCGGCTCCTCATAAAAATAGGACTACGAACCTCTCGAAATAACGCCAACAGCGCCGCCCTTGACACCCTATGAAGGCAAGACGTATGCTCCTGCCGACTCGGGGCCTCTCTGTCACAAGAATGGGATGTAGGGTCAAGACCCCGAGACACAATGGAGGCGCACCATGGATTTTTCCCTTCCCTATACCGAGGAGCAGGAGCGGTTTCGCCAGGAGGTTCGCGCCTGGTTCAATGACAACATCCCCCAGGCCATGCGGGCGCCGGTAGACCCCAACGATTACGATGAGGAGCTCTACTCCTTCTGGCGGGGCGTGCACAAGAAGCTTGCCGCCAAGGGATGGCTCTTCCCCACCTACCCCAAGGAGTACGGCGGCGGGAGCTTGACGCCCGATCACGAGGCCATCCTCCAGGAGGAGTTCCGCCTCTCCCGGGCCTTCCCCGACGGCCATCGTGGGTACACCAACAACGTGATCCTTCCTGCCCTCCTGGTGTGGGCCACCGAGGAGCAGAAGCAGAAGTTTCTGGTGCCCATCCTGACGGCGGAGAAGGTGGCCTTCCAGGGCTTCACCGAACCCCAGTCAGGGGCTGACCTGGCCAACATCCAGAGCCGGGCCGTCCGGGACGGGGACGATTGGATCCTGACCGGCCAGAAGGTGTTCATCGGCGGCCACGGTGACCCCGACCTCCTCTACTGCCCTATGATGACGGACACCGACGCTCCACGCCACCGCAACCTCGGCTACTTCATGGTCCCCGTGCCCACGCCAGGCCTGGAGCTCAAGCGCATGAACCTCATCCACGGGCAGCTCAATTTCTTCATCTTCTTCGACAACGTCCGGATTCCCGGCGACCACCTTATAGGGGGCGATCATCAGGGCTGGCAGGTGGCAGGCAGCACCCTGGAGCAAGAGCACGGCGGGCGCGGCCAGGCCGCTCCTGCCGACGACAACGTGGAGGCGCTGGTCAGCTACGTCCAGCGCACGATCCGCGATGGCGTCAGCCTGGGCAAAGACCCGGTGGTGCAGCAGGCCGCCATGGACGCCTACATCGACTTCCGGCGCAACAGCCTCCTGGCCCTTCGCACCTTCTGGATGTACACCAACCGCACAGAGGTGACCTACGAAGGCAACGTGTCCAGCGTCCACGGCAGGGAGTCCTCCCTTCGCAACGTCATCCGCGTGCGCGACGTATACGGCATGTACGCTCTCTTGGGCGCCAAAGACCCATTCGCCCCTCACGGCGGCGAGCAAGAGGTGAACCAGCGGGGCCGAGCCGGCCAGAACCACGCCGGCGGCAGCACCAACATCGCCAAGGTCGTCCTGGCTCGGCGCATAGGCATCAGCCGCACCAAGGAGCGCCCTGCCCCCACCCCCGCCACCGCCACCAGCTACGGGGGCTAGGACAAGCCTTGGGCCAACCTGGGGGTTGGGTTTTTCGCTGAGAGGCCTTGCCAGCGCCAGAAAGCACCGCTACCATAGTGCTGGCTGGGATGGCCGCTGTTGCGCTAGTCGGTAGTAGGAAGGGGGAAGGCTATGGACTTTGAGGAGCATTACACACCGGAGCAAGAGGCCTTCCGGGCCGCCGTGCGAGGCTGGATGGAGGCGCGCCTGCCGGGGAACATCTATGTCCCACCCGATGAAAAGCCCCTGGACCAGGAGACACAGGCCAGGTTGAGGGAGTTCCGTCGGAGTCTAGGTGCCCAGGGATGGCTGGCCCCCGCCTGGCCTACGGAGGCCGGAGGCGCTGGGTTGAGCCCCGCCTTGACCGTGATCATTCAAGAGGAGATCCGCCGTCTCCATCTCCCCTCCCTGGGCGACAACCCCCGGTGGATTCCCTCCATCATGACCTGGGGCACCGACGAGCAGAAGCGGCGCTACATCCCTCCCGCAGTGCGGGGTGAGCTGATCACCTGGCTATGCTTCACTGAGGCCGATTCGGGCACCGACATGGCCGCCATCCAGACCCAGGCCGTCCGTGAGGGCGATGACTACCTCATCAACGGCGCCAAGGCCTTCATCACCGGCCAGTTCGACCCCGACTACCTCTGGACTCTTGCCGTGACCGACCCCCGCCGGCCCCAGCGTCTCAACCTGGGGGTCTTCATGATAGACGCCCGCTCCCCCGGCATCACCATCAGGACCCAGCGCCTGCTGCGGGGCAGCGAGCGGTTTGTCTTCTTCGACAACGTTCGCGTCTCCTCGGACTGTCTCGTCGGCACCCCTTACCTGGGGTGGGAGATCGCCATGGGGTCAGTGGCAGGCGAGCACGGTGAACCCCCCCCTCGCGTGGACGAGCGGGGGACCGTGGCGAGCATTATCCAGTACCTCAAGGAAGAGCGAGAAGGGAAAAACCCCAACAGGTCCTGAGAGAATGCGGGAGAGGGGGAGTTCAGTCCCGATTCATCGGGATTGCAGGGAGTCTGAGGGTGTCCCTCAGATACAAATTCCCCCCCCTTCCTGGCCAGGAAGGGGGCCAGGGGGTTGGTCGAAGGAGTTTTTCAGCACTCGGCTAAGAGAGAGCAATGGACTTCGTACACCACTACACCGAAGAGCAGCAGAGGTTTCGCCAGGAGGTAGCCGCCTGGCTTGACCTCCACCTTCCAGAGCCGGTGAGGCGCCTGGGGGAGCTGGCCGAGCTGGACCGGGCCACCTGGGTAGCGTGCAAAGCCTTTCAACGCCTGCTGGGTGAGAAGGGCTGGCTCTCTCCTACCGACCCCGTGGAGTGGGGAGGCGCAGGCCTGACCCCTGACCACGCCCTGGTAATCCGGGAGGAGCTCAGCCACAGGGGCGTCGGGTGGCTCCTACAGGAGAAGGCGTCCCTGGTCAGGGACGCCCTCTTGCGCCAGGGGACAGAGGAGCAGAAGCAGCGGTACCTCCCCATCATGGCGCGGGGCCAGGCCACCCTCTGGCACCTCCTCATCGAGCCGGGAGTCCAGGTGGACCCAGAGGGTTTAGGCGTTCGGGTCTCCAGGGACGGTGACGACTACATCCTTGACGGCGAGGACCGTTTCGTCGGCCAGGGCCTCTGGCCTGACTACCTCTGGACCCTGGCCCTCGCCGACCCTGAGGCGCTCCCTGAACACGCTACCGCCACCTTCCTGGTTCCCGCGGGGCTGGAGGGCCTCCGGATTTCCACCTCCCAGGAGCTGGTCTCGGAGGAGGTCCACCGGGTCGTTTTTGAGCATGTGAGGGTCCCTCCGGTCAACCTCCTGGGCGAGGAGGTTGAGGGCTGGTCCTTCATGCAGTCCATGCTCACCAACCTCTCCGGGGTCGAGTACCCCCTGGAGGACAACAAGGACCTATCCGACCTGTTGGAGTGGGCACGGACCACCACCCGTGACGGCGTCCCCATCGGCCAGGAGCCCTTCCTCCAACAGCTCCTTATGGAGGCCCAGGTCAAAAGCCATGTGGTCCGCCTCTTTCGCATCCGCAACGCCTGGATGGTCGCCAACGGCCAGCCCCTGACCTACGAGCTGGCGCAAACCGCCCTTCTGGAGAAACAGGCGGCGCTCCATCTCTCTCTGGCCGTTCGGGAGGTCATGGGCCTTTACGCCCTCCTGGCCCCCAGAGACCCAAGAGCGCCTGCCAATGGAAGGCTTCAGCGACACCAACGCCTGAGCCTGACCCAGCAGAACCCATCCCCAGGCCCCGAGGCCCAGGCGGACGCCATCGCCAGTGTCCTGCGCCTCCACGAGCCCAGCCTGCAGGCCCCCTTCATGATACCAACCCCTTGGACCGACGCCACGGGTGCGCCCCGGGTCGTCATAGCTGGTGCTTCCCAAGGCGATGATGATGCTATATAATTCTCAGCGGTGTGTGCTGGACTGCCGACGCGGCAGTCTTGGAGGGACGGGATCCAAATAAACAGCAGGGTGGAATAAGGAGGGAGAGAGTCATGGATCTAGCATTGACGGAAACCCAGGTCATGCTGCAAAACTCCGCCAAGGAGTTCCTCAGCGCCGAGCTCCCCAAGCACCGCGTCCGGGAGATCGACGATAGCGAGACGGGGTTCGACCGAGAGCTGTGGCGGAAGATGTGCGACCTGGGATGGGCCAGCATCGTCATCCCCGAGCAGTACGGCGGGTTGGGAAGCGGTTTTACCGATATGGCGGTGATCTTTGAGCAGTTGGGCTACAACGCCTACGGCGGGCCTCTCCTGGACTCGGCGGTCCTGAGTGCACAGCTCATCGCCGAGGCGGGCAGCGAGGCGCAGAAAAAGGCTTTCCTGCCCGCCATCGCTGAGGGCCAGCAGATCTTCACCGTAGCCTTGACAGAGCCCGAGTACGGCTGGGGCGCCGACCGGGTTAAGATGAAGGCCACCCGCCAGGGCGACCATTGGGTCCTCAACGGCACCAAGCTGTTCATCCCCTGGGCCCACATCGCAGATCGCATCATCGTCATCGCCCGCACCTCCGAGGGTCGCACGCCCGAAGATGGGATCACTGCCTTCGTGGTGGACAGGACATCTCCGGGCGTCTCCACCCGCCTCCACTACGGGTGGATCGGTGACAAACTCAACGAGGTCAACTTCTCCAACGTCAGGGTCCCGGCCGAGAACGTTCTGGGAGCTGTGGGACACGCCTGGGCGCCCGTGGAACACGCCCGCGACAGGGCCACGGCCGTCCTCTCCGTCTACATGGCCGGAGGCGCCCAGAAGGCCTATGAGATGTGCCGCGACTACAGCACCACCCGCATCGCCTTCGGCGTGCCCATTGGCACCTTCCAGCGGGTCCAGGACTTCGTCATCGTCGCCCTCACCGAGGCCGACGCCAGCAAGTGGACGGCCTATGAGGCCCTGTGGCGTCTGGACTCCGGGCAGAAAGACACTGCGGTGGGCATCTCCATGGCCAAGGCCGTGGCCAGCGACGGCTTCTCCAAGGCCTGCGACGCCTCCCATCACGTTCACGCAGGCATCGGCGTAGACCTGGACTTCGGCCTCACCAACTACACCGTCCGGGCCCGCACCTTCCAGCAGTACCTGGGAGACTCCATCTTCCACAAGGCCAGAATGGCCAAGCTGATGAACCTGTAAGCCAACTAAGTTGCACCACCGAGGGGCCACCAAAGCGTGGCCCCTCGGTGTCTTTGGCCCATCAAAAGACAGACTCGCCCCGCGTGGGACCGTATGGGAGTGGACGTCACCCTCACCCGAATCCGCCAGGAGACCCCTACGGTCAAGTCCTTCCTCTTCGACCTAGGCGGTGAGCCGTTCACCTTTAAGCCCGGTCAGTGGGTGGACTTTTACATCGACCTGGGGTACAAGATGGAGGTGGGGGGGTTCTCCGTTATCTCCTCACCCCTCCAGCGGGGCGCCATTGAGCTGGCGGTGAAAAGGCAGTCCCACGGCGTTCCATCCCTCTACCTTCACGACAAAGCCAAGGTGGGGGACTCCTTTATCGTCGATGGCGGGTTTGGCCCCTTCTACTACGACGACGAGATGGAGAAGGGGGCGCCCGTAGTCCTCATCGCTGGCGGCGTCGGCATCACACCCATGATGAGCATCCTCCGCTACGTGGACGAGGCCCACCCCGAGGTGGAGGCCACCCTCCTCTACAGCGCCTCTACCCCATCGGAGCTGGCCTTCCGACCAGAGTTGGAGGCCATGGCGGCCCGCAATCCTCAGGTCCAGTGCATCTTTACGGTGACCCACCCGGAGGGCGAGCCGTGGGAAGGTCGTGTGGGGCGCATCGCCCTGGCCCTCCTGAAGGCCCACCTCCCGCAGCAGAAGGCCTGGTACTTCATATGCGGGCCGCCTGCCATGCTCGACGACACCCCACCCCTCTTGGAGCAACTGGGGGTGGAACCCTCTCGCATCCGTATGGAGCGGTGGTGGTAAAAGGGATCTCCTCTTGAAGTCATGCTAGTAAGCAGCGTCCTGTCTCAGAGGTTCACGCAATAACTTTGCAGGGGTGCAGTCCCGACGTATCGGGACGCCGGGATCTGGGGTGTCCCCAGATTCTTTTTTCTTCCCCCTCTCCTGCAGGAGAGGGGGCTACGGGGTGAGGTATCCGCCGCGAGCAAGGCGGTGGGCTCGGAGCGCGAACTGCTCGATTTGTTCAGGGGATTAGCGAGACACCACACCAGCGAGAAGTGCCCATGCCCACCTACCTGGCCCACCCCCCACCCCCTCACCAACGTATGGCCTTCATGGACGCCCTGGAGGCGGCGGGTATCGACTACGACCGCCAGCCCGATGGGTACTTCATCTATCTTCGGGAGGAGCACCGGGAGGCCTGGGAGCGGGTCTGCCGGCAGTTCCGACTCCAGGTAGAAGCGGAGCCGCCAGGCCTGATGGAGCCCATCTGATAGGCTGGTGAAAATGCCGAGGCAACCAGGCTGGGAGTTGCGCGCTGGGCAACCTACCGAACAAGAGGAGTGCAGAGGGGCGTAGCCCCTTTGGTGGGGGCCTGGGGGTATCCCCCAGATATAATTCTCACCCCCTTCCTGGCTAGGAAGGGGGCAGGGGGATGGTCGAAGGAGAGGACCAATGGAAGAGACCAGCGTCACGGTCACGGGCTACGACATCGCGGCCCCCACGTGGGGCAACCAGGGCGATATCACCCACCTCCACACCAATCTGGGAGACCTCACCTGCCTCTTCCGTCAGGCGCCCGGAGCCGAGGCGGTGGTGCTCTGGACAGGGTCGCTCTCCGGAGAGGACCAGGCCCTAAGGGTCAGCCCCATCTCCCGGTCCGTATCCAATGACCTTGTCCAAGACGGCATCGCCTCCCTCATGCTCCGCTATCGCCACACCCACGAGCTGGGCCCGTGCATTCGGGACACCCAAGCAGCCGTGGCCTTCCTGGAAGGGCTGGGGTTCCGGCGCATCGCCCTTGTGGGCCACTCCTTCAGCGGCGCCGTTGTCATCTCGGTGGCGCCCCTCAGCCAGGCCATTGTGGCGGTGATTACCCTGGCCAGCCAGACGTACGGGACCAACACCGCAGCCCACGTTTCGCCCAGGCCTCTCCTCCTCGTCCACGGCCTCAACGACCAGCGCCTCAACCCCTACTGCTCGGAGCAAATCTACTCCTGGGCGCGCCAGCCCAAGGAGCTGGTCCTGCTGGAGGGGGCCTCCCACCGACTGTGGGAGCGTAAGGACAACCTCCTGCCCCTGCTGCGGCGCTGGTTGGTGGACAAGCTGCAGCCCGGTGCTCTCGGTGCGATGCGGAAGGCCGACCCCGTCGCCGAGCC
>SHYH01000045.1 GCA_009692865.1 Dehalococcoidia bacterium | reverse complement strand
CATCGGCGTGCCGTCCGATTTCCGGTCGCCCACCTTGATCCCGTTCTTCTCGTGGAACGCTATGGGGTCCATGCCGATCTTCTCGCAGATCTCGTCCACGATGGTCTCGACGGCAAAGGAGGCGTTGGTGACCCCGGGCGCCCGGTAGGCCCCTACCTTGGGCTTGTTGACCAGCACATCGTAAGCGTCAATCTGCATGTTCTCGAGGCGATAGGGAGCGAACATTTGCCGGACTGCTCCGCCCATGGGCGAACCGGGATAGGCCCCCGCCTCATACGCCAGAAAGGCCTGGGCCGCCGTGATACGCCCATCCTTCTTGGCGCCCATCTTAACCCGTATAAAGGAGCCGGAGGTAGGCCCCGTGACCTCCAGGACCTCTTGCCGCGTCATCACCATCTTGACAGGGTGGTGTCCAGCCTTGCGGGACAGGAGGGCGGCAAGGGGCTCCAGAAAGACGGTGACCTTCCCTCCAAATCCCCCACCAATCTCCACCGGCATGACGGTGATCCGGGAGACGGGAACACTAAAGAAATTGGCGACCTGCTGCCTGACGGTGAACATCCCCTGGCTGCTGGCCCACATGGAGATATGCCCGTCGACGTCCCAGAGGGCCGTGGCGTTTTGGGGCTCGATGTAGCCCGGGTGCACGGGAGAGGTGCGGAACTCCCGCTCAATGACGATGTCAGCCTCTTTGAAGCCCTTCGCGATGTCCCCCATGGTGACCTGCTGATGGGCCGCCACGTTGCTCTTCTTACCCGTGTCGTTCCCCATCTCCCGGGTGGTGACGTTCTGATGGATGAGGGGGGCGCCCTCCTTCATGGCCTCCATGGGGTCCATGACCGGGGGCAACACCTCGTACTCCACCTCAATCAGGCCAAGGGCCTCTTCGGCGATGTGAAGGCTGGTCGCAGCCACCGCTGCTACGGGATGGCCCTTGTACACCACCTTGTCCTTGGCCAGGTACTTTTCGTACATGAAGGTGTGGACCTCCAACGTGTACGAAGCCCCATAGGTCACGGGGCCGGCAGGCGCGTTTGGCAGGTCCCGGTTGGTGACCACCGCGCGGACGCCGGGAAGGGCCTCGGCCTTGCTGGTGTCGATGCGCTTGATCCGAGCGTGGGCATGGGGGCTCCGCAGCACCTTGCCTTGCAGCAGCCCCGCCATCTGGATATCGGCGCCATACAGGGCACGCCCGGTCACCTTATCGGTGCCGTCGGGGCGAACTGGCCGGGTCCCCACCACCTTCCACTTAGGTCGGTCCGCAGTAGTTGCCATTCTTGTCTCTCCTCCGTGATGTAGCCGCCTCAGGGCAGCGGGTTTATTGTACCATTTTCGTACTGCAAGGGGAACCTGGAGAAAGCGCCTTACGGACAAGGCCACCCTTCGCAAGCTCAAGAATCACCGTCCGAAGGGGCAAGCGTTATAAAAAAGGAGGGCCATCATAAGGGGGCTCCTTGAGGAGCCCCCTTATGATGGCCCTCAGCGACAATCGTTACGATATGTGGGTGGTGGCTGTGGCAGGGGTGGGGGCCGCGCGTTCTTGCGTACGGCTGATGCCAATGCGCCGGGCGACGATAACCTTCTGGACCTCGATGGTGCCGCCGGGGTGGGCCCAGGTCAGGCTGCGCCGCTGCTCGGCCTCCATACGGCCCCCAAAGGGAGCCAGCGGCTCCCGGGTTCCCAGCATGGCGTGCAGCTTCATAATGTGCCGGACCCGCTCGGCGTTTTCGATGGCGTAGATCTTGTACCACATGGTGGCCTGGGAGCCGTGGTAGCTCATCTCCTGGCGCGCCATGTACATAGAAAAGTTCCGCTGGGCGAAGAGGGTGTTCAGGTGGGCATCAATGTAGGCCTTCATGGCATCCTGGCGATGGATGTCCCCCTCTCCGTTCTCCTTCCCCTTCACGCTTTGCATGTAGGCGATCAGGTTGTCCGCGTTCTCATCCCGCGGGAAGGCCTGGCCTCGGCCGCCGTGCTCCTGCTCCAGGGAGGTGTTGGCCACCTGCCACCCCTGGTGGTCGCCGCCGATGAGGTGATCGCCGGGGACTCGCACGTTGTCGTAGAACAGAAGGTTCTGGCGGTTCCCGTTGATCGTCTTGGTCCGCAGGAAGGTCACACCGGGGGCCCTGGCAGGGATCATGAAGAAACCAAGGTTCCGGTGCCGCGGCGCGTCGGGGTCCGTCATGATGGGCCCGTAGATCCAGGTGTTATCAGGAGAGTTCCCCTGGAACACCTTTCCCCCGTTAATGATCCAGTCATCCCCGTCCCGGACGGCGGTGCTGCGGATGGAGGCCAGGTCCGAGCCCGACTGGGCCTCGGAGAAGCCCTGACTGCTGGACTTTTCGGCCTTCAGGATGGGGGTCAGGAACTTCTGCTTCTGCGCCTCGGTGGCCCACACCAGGAGGGCGGGGGTCAGGAAGCCTCCAGGGTTCCCGAAGGGGACATGCTGCCGGGCGAACTCCTCCTGCAGGATGGTCTCGTGCTCACCTGTAAGGCCTCCCCCGCCGTACTGCTTGGGCATGGTCGGCGCCAGCCATCCCTTGGCCGCCAGCTCCATTTGCTTCCCTTTCCAGAGGTAGTGCCGTTTCTCGTACTGCTCGTCGTCCAGGTCCCGCCCATCAACAGGCGTCCTCATCTCCTCGGTAATGTTGGCCTCCAGCCAGGCCCGTACCCCCTTGCGGAACCGCTCCTGCTCCTCGGTGTAGTGTATCTGGAAATCCATGACACCCTCCTTTGTTGACCTGCTGTCGCTCTTCGCGTCTCTTAAGGATGCTCCCTGGTCCTCAACCACCCCACGGAAAGCAAGACCGGCCTTGGAGAGCCCGTCCCCCTGGTCAACACAACAGTCGCCCTCCGAAGGGCGTTACCATCATAAAGGAGAAGGCGGCCCATCCGCAAGAGTGCTCCTTGCGGATGGGCCGCAATGCGAACATTAGCTTGCGAAAGTGGTGGCCGTTGCAGGCGTGGGGGCCGCGCGCTCTTGGGTGCGGCTGATTCCTATTCTCCTGGCGATGATCACCTTCTGAATCTCGATGGTGCCGCCGGGGTGAACACCTGTCAGGCTGCCGCGCTGGTACGTCTCGGGCCGGCCATCAAAGAGGGCCCGAGGCTCCAGGACGCCCAGCATGGCGTACAGCTTCATGATGTGCCGCGTCCGCTCGGCGTTGTCGACATTGTAGACCTTGTTCCACATGGTGGCCTGAGAGCCGTGGTAGCTCATCTCCTGGCGGGCCATGTACATCCCAAAGTTGCGCTGGGCGAAAAGGGTGCTCAGATGGGAGTCGATGTAGGCCTTCATGGCCTCCTGGTGATGGATGTCCCGCTCTCCGTTCTCCTGCCCCTTCACGCCTTGCACGTAGGCCATCAGGTTATCCATGTTCGGGTCCCTGGGAAAGGCCTGGCCCCGGCCCCCGTGCTCCTGCTCCAGAGCAGTGTTGGTGACCTGCCACCCCTGGTGGTCGCCGCCGATCAGGTGGTCGCCGGGAACCCTGACGTTGTCGTAGAACAGCAGATTCTGGCGGTTCCCATTCATCGTGCGGGTCCGCACGAAGGTCACCCCGGGCGCTCTGCCAGGAATCATGAAAAAGCCCAGGTTCCGGTGCCGGGGCGCATCGGAGTCAGTCATGATGGGGCTGTACACCCAGGTGAGGCCAGGGGGATTGCCTTGAAACGCCTTCGACCCGTTGATGATCCAGTCATCGCCGTCCCGGACGGCGGTGCTATGAATGGAGGCCAAGTCCGAGCCCGACTGGGGCTCTGTGAAGGCCTGGCTCGTAATCGCGTCGTGCTTCAAGATGGGCACCATGAACTTCTGCTTCTGGGCCTCGGTGGCCCACACCAAAAGGGAGGAGACCAGAAAGGCCGTGGTGCCGTTGCCGTAGGGAGCGTTGTGCTTGTGGAACTCCTCTTGCAGAATGGTCTCATGCTCGCCGGTCAGGCCACCGCCGCCGTACTGTTTGGGCAGGGTGGGCCACAGCCACCCCTTGACCGCCATCTCCCGACGCTTCGCATTCCAGAAGGCATGATACCTCTCGTACTCTTCGTCGCTGACGTGTCTCGTGTCGAGAGGCTCTTTCATCTCCTGGGGCACGTTGGCCTCCAACCAGGCCCGGACCTCTTTGCGAAACAATTCCTGCTCCTTGGTATAAGGAAGTGCAAAGTCCATCTCACCCTCCTCTGCGAATCTGCTCCAGCCCTTGACGTCTCCTGCGATCCCCCCACATCCCCGGCCACATCGCGACGAGCTAAGCATACTCACCGTCCTCAGCCCTGTCAATCTCACCATCACCGCGCCCTTGCGCAACCGAATGCCTCTCCTTACCACCCACACCCTCTCTATTCCCGCGTCTTCCCGTCCAACCCAATTGGTGTCTCTTCTTGAGCCTCCGGGCGCTTCCTTATGGCACCACACACCCTCACAATAGGCTTGTGAGGCCTGCGACGACACCCAGGCGGGCAGCGTCTCCTGAGACATCCTGATCGACCCGTAGGGATGAGGCGAATACCAGTCCACGAGCGAGGGAGTCTATGGGGCAAGTGAACGTGAACCACGAGCGGATCCGCACTCTCCTAGTGGAGGATGAACCCAGCGCCGTACGCCTTATCCAGGAGACCTTGGCAGAGGCCAAGGCGGTAGGCTTCGAGCTTACCCAGATGGACCGTCTCAACGACGCCCTGAAGCTCCTGGCCAGGGAGGAGTTTGACGTGGTCCTTTTGGACCTGTCACTTCCCGACAGCCAGGGGCTGGGGGCCCTCGTCCAGGCCCAAGCCCAGGCCCCGGGAGTGCCCATCGTGATTCTGACAAGCCTGAACGATGAAACGGTGGCCCTGAAAGCGGTCCAAGAGGGGGCCCAGGACTATCTGGTCAAGGGCCCCCTGGCCAATGCCATTTTGGTTCGAGCCATCCGGTACGCCATCGAGCGCAAACGACTGGAGGAGCAGCTCCTCCAGTCCCAGAAAATGGAGAGTTTGGGGAGGCGGGCGGGGGGGCGTGGCCCACGACATCAATAACCTCCTCACCCCCATCCTGGGCTACGCTCAATTGGGGGCCATGGAGCTCCCCGCCGACCATCCGGCTCTGCCATGCCTCCAGGAGATTCAGGTGAACGCCCAGCGGGCCGCCACCTTCACCCGCCAGCTCCTGGCCTTCTCCCGTCGCCAGGTGGTAGAACCCAAGGTGATCAGCCTGAACGATCTGATTCTGGACGCCGATAAGATGCTCCGACGCCTCATCGGAGAGGACATCGAGCTGGTGACCCTTACCACCTCGCGGCTAGGCCTGGTGAAGGTTGACCCTGGTCAGATGGAACAGGTGTTGATGAACCTGGCGGTCAACGCGCGAGACGCCATGCCCAACGGGGGGAAGCTCACCATCAGGACGGGCGATGTCACCATGGCTGAGGGCACTGCTCGACGACAAACCCCAGGTCCCAGCCGGGAAGTACGTGACCCTGGCCGTCAGGGACACAGGAGTAGGCATGACCGAGGAGACCAAGATGCACCTCTTGGAGCCCTTCTTCACCACCAAGGAAAAGGGTAAGGGAACAGGGCTTGGGCTCTCCACCTGCTACGGAATCATCCGACAGCACGGAGGCTTCATCTCTATCTCCAGCGAACTGGGGCACGGAACCGCCGTTGATGTCTACTTGCCCCGGGCGGAGAGCGGCAGCACTCCCCAACATCAGGCCAGCGAGACCGGCCTGCTTTCCAGAGGAAAGGAGACGGTGCTCCTGGTGGAAGACGAACCGGCGGGGCGTGAACTGGTGGCCCGGGTTCTTCGAGCCCAAGGATACACGGTCCTGCAGGCGGCCAACGGTGACGAGGGCCTGCGCACCGCTCAGCGAAACGCCCCCCAGAAAATCCACCTGCTCCTCACCGACGTGGTCATGCCCCTCATGGGCGGCACAGAGCTGGCGCAACGGATGAGGGCTCTCTAACCTCAAACCAGGGTCCTCTTCACCTCTGGCTACACCGACGACACCTGCCTTGACCGTAGCGTACGGGAGCCTGGCATCGAGTTCCTCCAGAAACCCTTCACGCCAGCCGCCTTGGCCCGCAAAGTGCGGGCGGTCCTGGACAGCCCTCGGCCGCCAAAGGCTCAAGCACCTGGTGGTTAGTCCGCAATAAAACCTTCGTTTTGATGTCACTCCGAGCGGAGCGAAGAGTCTGTCGGTGGCCTAGATTCTTCGTCGCCCTGCAGTCTCCTCAGAATGACACAACCCTTTCGGGACTAGGCGCCGAAAGGGCCCACGGCGTCTCGCGCGACCTCATCACCAAGAGCGGTCAGGGAAGGCAAGGCTCACCTGCTCATCCCACAGTGGCAGGATGACCTCAACCTTGGCGTTTGCCGTCAAACACCTGCCGTAGCGTGGGTCCAGGGGGCACACATGGCTGCCCTTGACACCCTGAGAGGGACACCCTACAGTTTCCCTATGCCATCGCCGTTCTCAGCACCACTGGAAGCCACCTGACGGAGGGACGCCATGGATTTCGCCGAGATCCCTAAGCCCAAACCCGCCCAGATGGCCGTTCGCCCTAACCTGGTTGGCTACGAGCGGCTACGCCGCAGCTTTCAGTGGGAGGACCTTTACAAAGAGTTGGACTGGCTCCCCGGCGGCAGCCTGAACATGGCCCACGAGTGCATTGACCGCCACGCCAACGGACAGAGGCGAGACCAGGCGGCCCTTCTCTGGGAGGGCCGCAACGGAGAGCAGGAGCAGTACACCTTCGATCAGCTCAAGGAGGAGAGCAACAGGTTCGCCAACGTCCTCAAGGGCCTCGGCATTAAGAAGGGCGACCGGGTGTTCCTCTTCCTGGAGCGGATTCCCGAGCTGTACATCGCCCTCTTCGGCGTCCTCAAGGTGGGGGCCATCGCCGGGCCCCTCTTCTCCGCCTTCGGCCCCGATCCGGTACGCGACCGCCTGAACAACAGCGGCACAGTCCTGCTCGTCACCTCTCCCGACCTCCGCCGACGCATCGCCCAGGTCCTGCCCCAGACGCCGGCCCTTAAGCACATCATCGTCGTCAACAAGAGCGGGCGTGATAGCCAACCCCTGGTGGGAGGAGACCTGAGCTATGAGGGGCTGATGCGGCAGGCCTCCCCCCAGTTTGAGATTGAGCGCACCACCATGTACGACTACTCGGTGATGCACTACACCTCGGGCACCACTGGCGCGCCCAAGGGGGCTGTCCACCGCCACCAGGCCATCGTCCAGCAGTACGCCACAGGCAAGTGGGTCCTGGACCTCCACCCCACAGACCTGTACTGGTGCACCGCCGACCCGGGCTGGGTTACCGGGACCTCCTACGGCATGTTCGCCCCCTGGAGCAACGGTGTGACCCAGCTCATCTACGAGGGGGGCTTCAGCCCCAGCCGCTGGTACGAGCTGATCCAGCGCTACAAGGTCACCGTGTGGTACAGCGCCCCCACGGCCATCCGCATGCTGATGAAGGCGGGGAAGGAACTGCCCGGACGCTATGATCTCTCCTCTCTACGCCACATCAACAGCGTGGGCGAGCCCCTGAACCCCGAGGCGGTGGTCTGGGGAATGAAGGTGTTCAAACAGGCCATCCACGACAACTGGTGGCAAACGGAGACGGGGGCCATCCTCATCGCCAACTACCCGTGGATGCCGGTGCGCCCAGGCTCCATGGGACGCCCCATCCCAGGCATCCAGGCGGGCATCTTGGACGACGACTACAACGAGCTTCCCCCAGGCAAGGACGGCCACCTGGCGATACGCCCCGGCTGGCCCTCCATGTTCCACGCCTACTGGCAGGCGCCGGAGCGGTACAACTCCCGCTTCCTCAAGGGGTGGTACATCACCGGCGACCGGGCGAGGGTGGACGCCGACGGCTACTTCTGGTTCGTGGGCCGCACCGACGACGTCATCAACACGGCGGGCCACCTGGTGGGCCCCTTCGAGGTGGAGAGCGCCCTCATCGAGCACCCCGCCGTGGCCGAGGCTGGGGTCATCGGGATTCCCGACCCCATCGCCATGGAGGTGGTCAAGGCCTTCGTGGCCCTGAAGGACGGCTACCAGCCCACCGAAGAGCTGCGCAGGGACATCTCCCGCTTCGTCCGGCAGAAGCTGGCGGCGGCGGTGGCGCCCCGAGAAATCGAATTCATCGCCACCATGCCAAAGACCCGCAGCGGTAAGATCATGCGCCGCCTGCTCAAGGCCCGGGAGCTGGGCCTGCCCGAGGGGGACACCTCCACCCTGGAAGAGGACTGAGGGGCGCTCATGAGGGACGGGCCCGTTGGCATCGTCGGCGCTGGAACAATGGGGAGCGGCATCGCCCAGGTGGTGGCCCAGGCCGGGCGGCCCGTGCTGCTGCTGGACCAGTCCGAAGCGGCAGTGCGGAGAGCCATTGAAGGGATACGAGGCCGCCTGGCCCAGCGAGTGGCCCAGGGGCGTCTGGCCCAGGAAGAGGCAGACCGAATTGCGGCAAACCTCCAGGTGGCATCGGTGGTGCAAGACCTGTCCCGGTGCCCCCTGGTCGTCGAGGCGGTCTTTGAGGATGCCTCCGTCAAGACTCAGGCCTACGGTCAGCTAGAGCAGGTGTGCCCCTCGGACGCCATCCTCGCCACCAACACCTCCACCCTGCCCATCACCAGGCTGGCGTCGGGGCTGCGCCATCCGGACCGGTTCGTGGGCCTCCACTTCTTCAACCCCGCGCCCGCGATGAGGCTGGTGGAGGTGATCCGCGGCGCCAAGACCAGCGACGCCGTCGTCCAGGAGGCGGTGGCCTTCAGCCAGGCCATCGGCAAGACACCCGTGGTGGTGAAGGACTCCCCGGGGTTTGCCGTCAACCGGGTCCTGGCCCCCATGCTCAACGAGGCCATCCTGGCCCTCGGCGAGGGGGTCGCCTCTCGCGAGGAGATGGACACGGCCATGAAGCTGGGGGCCAACCACCCCATGGGGCCCCTGGAGCTGGCGGACCTCATTGGCCTGGACGTGTTGCTGGCCATCATGGAGGTGCTCCACCATGAGCTGGGAGAGAAGTACCGGCCCGCGCCTCTCCTGGCGGAGATGGTGCAGAAGGGCCGCCTGGGCCGCAAGACGCGCAAAGGCTTTTACGACTACTAGCAGGGTTCCCCTGCACCCACGCTACAATGCGTGGCTTAGAGCGAAGGCTTTTTACACCTGCAGGAGGGTGCAGGGAACCCATGGTTCCCTGCCAGGGGTCTGGGGGTGCCCCCCAGATACAATTTTCACCCCCTTCCTGGCCAGGAAGGGGGTAGGGGGATGGTCGTAAAGGATTTTTCAACACCCTGCTGAAACCATGACCGAGCGGGACACGTCTATGGCGGGGAAGGTGTGCCTGATTACGGGCGCCACCGCAGGCCTTGGCCTGGCAACGGCCCAGGCCCTGGCCCAACGCGGCGCTACCGTGGTCATCGTGGGACGCAACAGTGTAAAGAGCGCCGCCGTTGTTCACCGGATACAGGAGCTCACCGGCAACCCCTCTGTCTCCTCCCTGCGAGCAGACCTGTCGTCCCAGGGCGATATCCGCCGCCTCGCCGAGGCCTTCAAGCTCCAACATCGCCGCCTGGACGTCCTCATCAACAACGCTGGCGCCCTCCATGTGTCGCGCCGCCTCAGCGTGGACGGCATCGAGATGACCTTCGCTGTCAACCACCTCGGCTACTTCCTCCTGACGCGCCTGCTCCTGGACATGCTTATCGCCAGCGCTCCCTCTCGTATCGTCAACGTCTCATCCGCGGCCCACGAGGGGACGCAGATGGACTTCGACGACCCACAGGGCGAGGGCGGGTATGGGGGCATACGAGGGTACCAGCAGTCCAAGCTGGCCAACCTCCTATTCACCTATGCCCTGGCGCCAAGGCTGGTGGGCGCCGGCGTGACCGTGAACGCCCTCCACCCGGGGCTGATCGCCACCAACCTGTACCGAAGCTACGGGCCCATCGGTGCACTCCTCAAGCTTCTTCTCCGCATGAGAGGAACCTCTCCTGCGGTGGGCGCGCGCACCATCGTGTATCTGGCGACCTCCCCCGAGGTCGAAGGGGTCACAGGCCGCTACTTTTCCCAGCAGCGAGCGGTCGCCTCCTCCCCGGCTTCGTATGACCAGGTCGCCGCCAACCGTCTCTGGGAGATGAGCGAGGCGCTAACAGGGCTCTCCTCCTGAAACAGCTGCCAATCCCTCAAGAAGACGAGGCCTATCCCATGGCTGATTCCATCCGAGTCTCCGCGTTTCTCCCCGTCAGCGCCCGGCGCCTCTACGAGGCCTGGCTCGACAGCGACGAGCACACCGCTTTCACCGGAAGCGAAGCAACGGTGGATCCCGCTATGGGAGGAGGGTTCACGGCGTGGGACGGCTACATCGAGGGCGCCACCGAGGTCCTGGAGCCTTATCGAAGGATTGTGCAGCGGTGGAGGACAACGGAGTTTCCACCGGGCTCGCCGGACTCCAGGCTTGAGGTGCTGCTGGAGCCGACGCAAGGCAGGGCCACCATCACCTTGGTGCACACGCAGATCCCCGAAGGCCAGGGGCAACAGTACGAGCAGGACTGGATGGAGTTCTACTTCGAGCCTATACAACGGTACTTTGCCGACGAAAAGGCCTCCTAGCAGGGCGTGCCACCGACAAGTCGAGTGTCTTCGACTCCGATGCGGGGATACGGGGCCTACGGCCTGCACCCACGTTCAGCAAGGTCTTGCGCCGCTGGGCCGGTATCAGCGACGGTCAGCGTGGGTGGGGGCGAGCCCACGGACTGCCACGCGTCTCCTAGCCTTGACGCAGACAACCTGGCGAAACTATCCGCCCTGGAAACATCAGGAGGGGAGCCGTTGGCTCCCCTCCTGATGTTTCGCTATCTGCAGAAGACGAAGCGACGCTACTTTCCTCGCCAGCTGTCGTCAACCCAAGCGTGGATGATGGTCCTGGTATCGCTGCTCCCGAGGGCGTTGTTGCCAGCCTGGTAGTTGCGCACCCAGGGCTGGTGTGCACTGAAGAGGTGCCCATACTGCCACGGGATCATGTACACCTTATCAATGAGGATGCGCCTGATCTGCCGCAGGAGCTCCACCTGCCTGGCGGGGTCCTTATAGGCCGGCTGGAACTCCCCCACCAGCTTGGTCACCACGGGGTCATTAAGCCACCCCAGGTTGGAGTTCTGAGGCCCACCAGGAACCAGGGGCTTCACCATGGCGTACTCGTCCGCCGGGAAGGGGAAGTTGAAGGCCCACCCGCTGATGTCGGTCCAGGCCCCCTTGTCCATGTTGGCCCGCCAAACCGTGTAGTCCATGCTCTTGATGTTGGACGTGACCCCAATGGCCCGCCAGTAAGACTGGAGCAGCTCGTGGGTGGTCGTGTGATCCTGCCCGTACACGAAGTACTCCACGCTCAAGGTGAAGCCATTGGGGTAGCCCGCCTCGGCCAAGAGCTGCTTGGCCTTCTGGGGGTTGTACTGATACCACTCCCCAAAATTCTCCGGGGTGTTGGGCTCGCCCACCCAGTAGCCGTTGATCTGAGACACCGGGCTGGCCGAGATCTCGTAGACGGTCTGGGCCCACTCTTCGTAATTGATGGCCAGGCTCAGGGCGCGGCGGACCCGCACGTCGTTCCAGGGTTCCTTGTCCAGACGGAAGCCCATGCCCACCAGGTTCTGGATGCCGATACGCTCCGCAATGATGGTGTTGGGGTTGGACTTCAGCATCTCCCGCACCGCCTGGGGATTAGCGAGGCTGGCGCCGCTGTCGATCTTTCCGGTGCGGAAGGCCGCGGTGCGAGCCGTGCCATCGAAGATGATGCGGAGCAGGTACTTGTCGAGGTAGGGAAGCCTGTTGCCCTTCTCATCCTTGGCCCAGTAGTCGGGGTGGCGGTTGAAGTCCAGCCCCACCTTGAACTGGTAGTCGCCCTGCTGGACAAAGGGCCCCGTCCCGATGGCCTTCAGCCGACGGTTGGTGTCCTTGGACTCCCGCGGCAGAATGAAGCCGCGGCCCGACGTGGCGAGGACCCCCAAGAGGCCAGGATCCACTTCCTTCAGGCGGTAAACCACCGTGTACCTGTCCGGGGCCTCCACCTTGTCCACCGAGGAGAAGACCGCCTTCAGGACGCTATCGGTGCTGGTGAACAGCTCAAAGCTGAAGACCACGTCGTCGGAGGTAAACTCCCGCCCGTTCACCGGGGGCACGTTATGCCACTTGACGCCCTGGCGGAGGTGGAGTGTCAGGACCTTAAAGTCGCTAGACCACTCCCAGGACTCGGCCAGGCCTGGACGGAACTGGTTAGCGCGGTCGAAGATATCTGTCCCCGGGACCGTGGGAAAGTGGATCAGCCGTTCGTAGACCACGCCCACAGGCGTCAACATGAAGGTGGCGGTGGTGTGGAACGGGTCAATGCTGGGCGGGTCACCAGCCACCGCGTTGATAAAGGTCCCACCATAACGGGGCTCCCGGGGGTCGGGCGGTGTGACAGGCCCTCCTGCCACAAACCCTTTGGGCACGAAGAACCGCTGCCCCGCTCTCTCCACGTAGGTCCCCTCTGCGGAGGGCTTGGCCTCGGTGGCGCTCGACAGCGCCTCAGTCGGAGTCGCCACGGGCGCCGTCACCTGTGGGACCCCCACATCAGGAACAGCCGTGGGTTGTGTGGCGGGCGCACAGGCCAGGGCCATCAGGGCCAACACCGCCGCCAGAGAAGCAAAGGCGAACTTCATCCGATAGCCTCTAAACCATCGCATAGAACCTCCCTCCTGTCATCTCCTGATCTTCATCACGTATGGAAGACTCAACAGACTGAGCCGTCCACTCCCGAAGATAAGCCCCCATCCGTGACCGGGGGTTGCCGTGTTAACTTAAAGTGCGTAGGACACGCCTCGCCGATCTCGTCAACACCGGCGCCCGTAGGTTGTCCCATGACGTCACGAACTCCATTGAGAATACACTCCAG
>SHYH01000044.1 GCA_009692865.1 Dehalococcoidia bacterium | reverse complement strand
GAGGTTGGGTATGCGGTCACTCAGCCCATGCAACTGCTGCCCCTTCTGACCCTTGGACTTGTGGCAGTCCTTCTTTACTGGGGAATCAACATTTTGTTTGGGGTGTATCAGCGCATCTGGAGCTACGCCTCGGCGGGTGAAACACTGGTGTTGGCAGAGTCGGTGGCCTCCGGCACGGCGCTGTTCTTTTTCGTTGATCTTCTCTGGCCCGGTGGGCGTCCTGTTTCCCCGATTGTGGTCCTGTTCACCGGTCTCGTCGTCTTCGTCGGTTTTGCAGGCCTGCGGTATCGGAGCAGAGTGTGGACCGAGTTGCCTAGGCGGTGGTGGATTGGCCGCCGGCGAGCCCCCGTCCCACGCCAGCGGCTCCTTATCGTGGGAGCAGGCGAGGCGGGCCAACTCCTTGCACGGAGGTTGCTCCATGAGCCTGACCAGGGGGGATACGATCTGGTTGGCTTTGTGGATGATGACCCCAACAAGCACGGGCTTCGTATCCACAACCTAAAGGTGTGGGGAGATCGCAACAACTTACGGGAGATGGTAGACCGTCACCGTGTGGACCTGGTGGTAGTGGCCATCCACAACATCCCGGGGGAGTCTTTCCGGCAACTGCTTAGATTGTGCGAACAGACCTCGGCTCGCGTCCAGGTCCTCCCCAGCCTGATAGACCTGATGCAGGGCGCCAAGGGCGGGGGTTTTATTCGCGACGTGACTCCTGAGGACCTGCTGGGCCGCGAGCAGGTGTCCGTTGACCAGAGGACCTGCCAGGCCATCCTCCAAGGCAAGAGGGTGTTGGTCACAGGCGCTGCGGGAACCATAGGCGCGGAGCTGTGCCGACGGGTCTTGTCGTACGGCCCAGAACAACTGGTGCTTCTGGACCAGGACGAATCTGGACTCTACGAGCTTCAGGTCGAGCTAGCGGCCAAGGACACCCAGCCGGGGGCTTCCCACGTGATCTCCGCGGTGGCTGACGTGACCCATCGGGACAAGATGCGCGCGCTCTTTGAGGCCTTTCGGCCCCAGGTGGTGTTCCATGCGGCCGCCTATAAACACGTTCCTTTGATGGAGGAGCACCCCGATGAGGCGGTGAGGACCAACGTGAAGGGGACATGGATTGTGGCGGAAATGGCCGCCCAGCACGGCGCAGAGCGGTTCGTTTTCATCTCTACGGACAAGGCGGTGAACCCCAGCTCCGTCATGGGCGCCACCAAACGCATTGGTGAGCTCATGGTCATGTCAAGCAGAGCCTTGCTTGCCCGAAGGCAGGGCGGGATTGGGACAGACGGCTGGCCGGGGGTCTCTCCCCAGGACGGGACTCCTCTGTTTACTGCGGTGCGTTTTGGAAACGTCCTTCGCTCGCGTGGCAGCGTTGTTCCTCTTTTTGAGCGAATGATTGAACGGGGTGGCCCTGTAACGGTGACCCATCCGGAGATGACCCGCTACTTTATGAGCCTGACCGAAGCGGTGAGCCTGGTGGTTCAAGCAGCCGCCCTGACGGAAGGGGGAGACCTCTTCCTCCTGGACATGGGCCAACGGATCAATATCGATGAGCTGGCGCGCCGCCTTATTCGCTTGCGGGGGCTACGTCCCGGGGTGGACATCCCCATCGTTTACACCGGTCCTCGTCCTGGCGAGCGGCTCCATGAGGAGCTTATCGGGGAGACAGAGGAGCGTCTTCCCACGTCGCACCCGCACATCTTCAGCATCCGCTCCCGGTCGCCCAGCCACGTCACCCCTGCGGACCTGGACTTCTTGATCGCCCTGGCGGAGGGGACCCAGAGGGTGGAGCTGGTGGCTGCGCTGTTTCGCCTGGTGGGCCAGCCACATCCTGCCCCCTCGGCCTAGCGGGTTGCTGAACAACCCTTTTTGACCATCCCCCTGCCCCCTTCCTAGGCGGGAAGGGAGATGATAATGTATCTGGGGGATACCCCCAGGCCCCCACCAGAGGGGCGGAGCCCCTCTGGACTCCCTTTTTGCAGCGTCTCGCAGGGCACTGCGAGACAACCCTTGAAGGTTTCCTGTCCTGAAGGCCGTATCCGCTTTACCGACCTCACCAGCGCCAATGTCTCCTCCCCAAGGTTTACCATGAATAGGCAAATCGTTAAACAGGACACAGCCCATGCGAGTCTCGCGACTCTTCGGCAAGACCCTTAAGGAAGACCCGGCTGATGCGGAGACCCCCAGCCATCGCCTGCTTCTAAAGGCGGGGATGATTCACCAGGTGGCGGCGGGGGTGTACAGCTACATGCCCCTGGCCTATCGCTCCATGGGGAAGGTCGAGGCCATCATTCGCGAGGAGATGGACGCCGCGGGGGGCCAGGAGCTTCTCATGCCTGCTCTCCAGCCCCTGGAGCTGTGGCAGCAGACCAACCGGGCAGACGCCTTTGGCGCCAACCTCTTCCGCCTGCGGGACCGCCGGGACCGCGAGCTGGTTATGGCGCCCACCCACGAGGAGGTCGTCACCTCCCTGGTCAAGCGGTTCGTCAACAGCTATCGCGATCTGCCCGTCACCCTGTACCAGATTCAGACCAAGTTCCGGGACGAGGCTCGCCCGAGGGCTGGGTTGATACGGGTGCGCGAGTTCGCCATGAAGGACGCCTACAGCTTTCACGCCGATGAGGCAAGTCTGGACGCCAGCTACGATCGTATGGTGGAGGCCTACCACAACATCTTTCGGCGGTGCGGCCTGCCGGTGATGCTGGTGGAGGCGGACAGCGGGGCCATCGGCGGCAAGGACTCGCAGGAGTTCATTCTGCCCACCCCTGTAGGCGAGGACACCGTTCTTTTTTGCCGCAAGTGTGGCTACGCCGCCAATACGGAGCGGGCCCAGGGGGTCAAGCCACCGCAGGCCTCAGAGCCGGAGCTGCCTCTGGAGGAGGCCCACACCCCTGGAATCAAATCCATCGCCGACCTCTCGGCCTCCCTGGGCATCCCGCCTAGCAAGACCATCAAGGCTGTCCTCTACATGGCCGACGAGGAGATGCTCTTCGTGAGCATTCGGGGCGACCTGGAGGTCAACGAGGTGAAGCTGAAGAACGCCCTCAAAGTCCGCGCCCTGCGCCTGGCCTCGGCAGACGAGGTGGGGGCGGCGGGCCTGGTGGCGGGGTTCGCCTCGGCTGTTCGACAGAAGGGCATCAGGAGCGTGGCCGACGACTCCATTCACCTGGGGTCTAACTTTGTGATGGGGGCCAACCGCCCGGACTACCACCTGAGGAACGCCAACCACCCCAGGGACTTTCAGCCCGACCTCATCATCGACATCGCCCAGGCGGCGTCCGGCCAGGGGTGTCCCAAGTGCCATGCGCCTCTCGACTCCACCCGGGGCATCGAGGTGGGTCACGTCTTCAAGCTGGGCACCTTCTTCACCGAGACTCTTGGCGTGACGTACCTGGACCGCGAGGGACGCCACCGTCCTGTCACCATGGGGTGCTACGGCATCGGTGTGGGGAGGCTGCTGGCCGCCTCCATCGAGCAGAACCACGACGAGAAGGGCATCGTCTTCCCGCCCTCCATAGCGCCCTATCAGGTGTACCTGGTAGCCCTGCCGGCAAACAACGCGGTGGTGCAGAAGAGGGCCGAGGCCCTGGAGGAGGAGCTGCATGGCTCGGGCATCGAGGTGCTCTTCGACGACCGGGAGGAGTCGGCGGGCGTCAGGTTCAACGACGCCGACCTCCTGGGGATTCCCGTCCGCGTGGTGTTGAGCGAGCGAACCCTGCGGCAGGAGGCGGTGGAGGTCAAACGGCGAAAGGACAAGGAGGCCGCCATCGTTCCTCTTGAAGAGGTGTCGGCCAAGGTGAAGGAACTTTTGGAGGGGTGGTAAGTGCATAAGCGATTCTGGAAGGTGTTGCGCCGAATCGTCCTGGCGGCCGTGGTCCTCACGGCCGCAGCTCTTTTGGGGGGCGGGTGGTACTACGCTGATCAGTTGAAAGACGGCGCGTTGGTGGTGAAACACTCTCCTACGCAGTACGACATGGAGGTCGTAGCGCTCGAAGGGGGGCGCATCACGCTGAAGACCACCACCGAGGGGAAGAAGGACGGCGACTGGACCAAGGCGGGCCTCTGGGGGTTGGAGTGGGGGGAGGAGTACGGGCAGGTGGGGGCGATTCTTTCGATCAACGAACAACAGGTGGTGCGGGGGTTCTTTCCGCTGGAAGGGTTGCCCAAGGTTGGCGAGCGGGTTCACCTGGGCAGCTTCGGGTTCCCTGTGGATGTGACCCGGGTGGCGAGCCTCCATTCGGAGGAGGTCGCCTATGAATCGCCCCTGGGGCAGTTCCCCGCCTGGCTCATCCAGGCGCCTGGGACTACATGGGTCATCTTCGTTCACGGCAAGGGAACACTGAAGCTAAACGATTTGCGTTTGCTTCCCCTCTTGATGGAGTTGGGCTTGTCGTCTTTGAGGATGAGCTACCGCAACGACGAGGGGGTTCCCACCAACCCCGATGGGTTCTACCGGTATGGCCAGGCGGAGTGGGAGGACCTGGAGGGGGCAGTACGCTACGCCTTGGACCACGGGGCCCAGGACGTGGTGCTGGTGGGTCACAGCATGGGCGGCAGCATCGTGATGAGCTTTCTCTACCGCTCGTCCCTGGCCCCTCGGGTGCGCGGCGTGATTCTTGACTCCCCCATGCTGGACTTCAACGCCGTCGTGGACCTGGCAGCCAGCCAGCGTCACATCCCAGGGCCCTTCGCGCTGCCCCTGCCCCCGCCCTTGACCGCCATTGCCAAGGCTCTCTCCGGCCCTCGGTTCGGCGTGGACTGGAAGGAGCTGAACTACCTGCGCCGGTCGTCTGAGCTGAAGATGCCCATTCTGCTCTTTCATGGCGGCGTCGATGCCACGGTCCCCCTGGCGACCAGCGATGCCCTAGCGCGGGCCCGCCCCGACCTGGTCACCTACGTTCGGGTGCCGGGCGCCACCCATGTGAGGTCGTGGAACGTGGGGCCTGAAGCCTACGAGAAGGCCGTCCGCGACTTCCTGCAGGGTGTGACCAAGTAGGACCGCCCGCCGCGCGTCTAGTGTTCAGTTGCAGGAATAGGCGTCACTTCTTGGGTGAGGGTGAGACCCTTCGCTTCGCTCAGGGTGACAGGATAGTTGGATGTCATTCTGAGCATAGCGAAGAATCTCTGAACGTTACGCAGACTTATGCAATCAAGTACTAGCTTCCCCTCTTGTCTAGCTCCTCTGCCTTTTTGAAGGACTCCAGCGCCTCCGCCTCGCGTCCCAGGCGACGGAGGGGAAGACCACGGTTGTTCCAGGCCCCGGCAAGGTTCGGGTTGAGTTCGATGGCCCTGTCGCAGCTAGCCAGGGCCTCCTCGTGGCGCCCCAAGCCGATGAAGGCGGCGCTCCGGTTGTTCCAGTTGATGGCATGGTTGGGGTCGAGTTCGATGGCCTTGTCGACGCTGGCGAGGGCCTCGGCGTGGTGCCCCAGGCCGGTGGAGGCGGCGCTCCGGTTGCTCCAGGCGGTGGCAGAGTTGGGGTCGAGCGCGAGGGCCTTCTCGGCGCTGGCGAGGGCCTCGTTGTGGCTCCCCAAGAGACCTAAGGCGGCGCTCTGGCTGCTCCATGCCGAGGCCAGGTTGGAGTTCATGCCTAGGGCCTTGTCGTAGCTGGCCAGGGCTTCCAGGTAGTTCCCAGTCTCATAGTAGCTGTTGCCTCGCAGCCAGTGGCCTTCGGCGGAAAGGGCGCCCGGGTTAAGGGGATCAGCCGCCGCCAGAAGACCTCTAAACCGCTCCACCTCCTGGGCAGTCAGGGTAGGCCCATCTTCTGTGGCAAGAGTGCGGGGCGCCAGGGCTGTGACCCCTTGCTGAGCCCGCCACGCCTCGAGCTGCCCAGCGTACTCTTGCCGGAGGCGGTTTACCTCCTTGGTGTCGCCTCGCTTCTTCGCGCTTTCAATCTGCCTCTCCCAGCTTTGCTGAATCCTCTCCCATTTATCCATGGCAACCTGGTGCTGCCGCCTGCCCAGCCACAACTGCAAGAGGCCTGCGACTAGTCCCCCGCCAAAAAGACTGGTGACCACAAAGGCCGCAAAGGTTACCGGGTCCATAGGTTACCTAATGTCTCCCAGTGAGCTAGCACGTTGGTAGGGCGTGGATGATAAGTGGTCAAGGTCAGCGGGCTCGAACGCTCTGAAGAAGTGTCAACATCTCCCTTTGATGGTTCCGCCACCTCTCTAATAGCGCCTCGTACTTCAACCGGAGGCGGGTTACCTTTCCGGTGTCTCCTCGTTTTTCCTCCTGCTCGATCTGCTTCTCATAGCGCTCGAACTGCTTCTCATAGTTCTTTTCAATCCTGTCCAACCGGTCTATCGTTTTTGTGTACTCGAGCTGCTGCGTGCCCAGCCGCCACTGCAAGAAGCCTGCGACCAATCCCCCGCCCAGCAGAACGGCGACCAAGGAGACCGCGTAGGCTGCAAGGGTTGCCCAGTCCACTAAGTTATCTCCCAAGGCCGCACTAGGTTGGGCCGATGGTAGCCCTTGGGGGGCCGAGGCTCAAGGCCACGTAGCCATGCTACACTACCGCTCATGGACGCCTGCGTGTTTTGCCGCATCGTGGAGGGGAAGGAGCCTGCCCAGGTGGTCTACCAGGACGAGGAGGTCTTTGCTTTTAAGGACATTCACCCGCGTGCGCCGGTGCACATCCTCATCATTCCCAAGCGGCACATTGCCTCGGCCAAGGACCTGTCACAAGAGGATGCGACCTTGATGGGGCGTCTCCTCCTGGCCGCCAACCGGGTGGCTGAACAGCTAGGGCTCCAGGGGTATCGGGAGCTGATTCAGGTGGGGAGAGAGGGTGGGCAGACCGTCTTCCACCTTCACCTGCACCTCCTGGGCGGCCCGGTGCCCGTCTGGTAAGGAGGCGAGAGGCGTGAGCGAGGTCCTGTTCGTCTGTGTCCACAACGCGGGCCGCAGCCAGATGGCCAAAGCCCTCTTTAACTGGCTGGCCCGGCAGCGGGGTCTTTTGCTCCGGGCGGAGTCGGCAGGCACCGAGCCCAGCGACTCCATTCACCAGAACGTCATGGAGGCGATGGTGGAGCTTGGCCTGGACCTTTCCCAGGAGCGCCCGCGCCTCATGGCCAACGCCATGGTGGAAGCGGCCCGGCGGGTCATCACCATGGGGTGCGCCGTGGAAGCCGACGCCTGCCCTGCCATCTTCCTGAGGGACGTGGAGGACTGGGGCCTGCCGGATCCCAAGGACCGCAGCCTGGAGGAGGTGAGGGCCATCCGGGAGACCATCCGCCAGCGGGTGGAAGCGCTCATAGAGTCCCTGCTGCCAGCGTAGGCCCTTGAATGGGCGTGGGTGCGTTGACTTTTGCGGGTGGGTGCACTACGCTGATATCTGAGTGACAACTGAATAGCGCGTCACCGGGAGCTTGGGGGACCAGGCTGAGAGGCCCCGATGCATCGGGGCGACCGGCGGAACCTGATCTGGGTAATGCCAGCGCAGGGATGGACTCGCAGGGTGTATCCTGCCACGACACCGCCGGCAACATCGGCGGTGTTATTTTTTGGAGGTCGTCATGACGGATCGGTTGCGGATAGCCGACAAGGAGTTCAGCTCGCGCCTCATGGTGGGGACGGGCAAGTATCGCACCGTGGAGGAGATGGTGCAGGCGGTGGAGGCCTCGGGGACCCAGATCGTCACCGTGGCCCTCCGGCGCCTCGACCTGGACCACCCCGAGAAGAGGACCATCCTGGACGAGTTGGACTGGACCAGGTACACCATCCTTCCCAACACGGCCGGCTGCAAGACGGCTGACGAGGCCGTGACGGTGGCTCGCCTGGCGCGGGCGATGGGGCTTTCCAACTGGATCAAGCTGGAGGTCATCCCCAATCCCACCTACCTGCTTCCTGATCCCATAGGCACCCTGGAGGCCGCCCAGCGATTGATCGCCGAGGGGTTCGTGGTGCTGCCCTACATCCACGCCGACCCTGTCCTGGCCAAGCGATTGGAGGAGATCGGGTGCGCCACGGTGATGCCCTTGGGCTCGCCCATCGGCTCGGGCCAGGGGATTCACACCCGCGAGGAGTTGGAGATCATCATCGCCGAGGCCAGGGTGCCAGTTGTAGTCGACGCCGGCCTGGGGGCGCCCTCCGACGCTGCCCTGGCCATGGAGCTGGGGGCTGACGCAGTGCTGGTGAACACGGCCATCGCCCAGGCGCAGAACCCAGCCCTGATGGCCGAGGCCTTCCGCCAGGGGGTGGAGGCCGGGCGCAAGGCCTTCCTGGCGGGCCGCATCCCCCGCAAAGCCTACGGCCAGCCCAGCAGCCCCACGGAAGGGGTCGTCGGCGGTCGCCGAGGATAGCTATGCCTGCGCTTTCGCTGCCGTGCCTGTGCCTGGTGACCCGCCGCGAGCCCTGGGGCGAGGACGCCCTGGTGCAAAAAGTGGCCGCTGCCGTCGAGGGCGGCGTCACCGTGGTGCAACTGCGCGAGAAGGACATTCCCGGGGGCCAACTGCTGGCCCTGGCCCACCGCCTGCGCCAGGTGACGAGCGGACGGGCCCTCCTGGTGGTCAACGAGCGTGTGGACGTGGCCCTGGCGTGTGGGGCCGACGGCATCGAGTTGGGCGAGGAGGCCCTGCCGGTGGCGGAGGCCCGCAAGCTGGTGGGCAAGGGGGTGCTCATTGGTCGCTCGGTACACAGCGTCGAGGGGGCCGTGGCCGCAGCGCGGGAGGGAGCCGATTTCCTGGTGGTGGGCACTATCTTCCCCACGGCCTCCAAACCTGGGGCTGAGACGGCAGGCCTGGCCTTGCTGCGACAGGTGGGGAAGGCCGTCCGCATCCCCTACCTGGCCATCGGCGGCGTTGACGAGTCCAACGCTGCTCAAGTCATAGAGGCAGGGGCAGCCGGTGCTGCCGTTATCGGCGCGATCCTGGAGGCCCCGGATCCCAAGGCTGCGGCGGCTCGGCTCAAGGAGGCCATGCAGAAGGCGTGGGCAAAGAGGGCGAAGGTGGGGGTGGCGCGGCGATGATCACGGTGACCATCAACGGGGACAAGCGGGAGATCCAGGGCGCCCTTTGCTTGGCGGATTTCCTCAAGGAGCGGGGGTTGGACCGGCAGTTCGTCGCCGTGGCGCACAACGGCAAGGTGCTTCAGAAAAGCGATTACCCTCGCGTCACTTTGCGCGATGGTGACGTGGTGGAGATCGTGCGGCCAGTAGGGGGAGGGTAGGGCAGGCAGCTTTTTGCTACCTACGCTGTCTAGCGAGTTCCCAGGGCCTGCTGAAAAGGGGAGTCCAGAGGGGCGAAGCCCCTTTGGTGGGGGCCTGGGGGTACCCCCCAGATATAATCCCCACTCTCTTCCTGGCCAGGAAGGGGGTGGGGGGATGGTCGAAAGGGTTTTTCAGAAACCTGCCTAGAAGTCAATCATCGCCTTGAGCCCGTTCATCGCCATACGTGACTCAAAGGCTTTGGGCGCGTCCGCTATGGAGAAGCGGTGGGTGATGAGGCGGCGCGCCTGGGGGATGCTGGCCAGCATGAGCACGGCGCGGGCGTACTGGTCCGTGGGGGCGTTCTGGGTGCCCGTCAGGAACAGCTCGTCGTAGTGGACCAGGTTGGGGTCCAGGGGCAGCACCGAGCCCGGAGGCAGCCCGCCAAAGATGTTCACGAACCCCTGCTTCCGGACGACCCGTAGCCCTGCTTGAATGGCGGCCACGTTGCCCACGCTGATGATGGCGGCGTCGACGCCCAGGCCGTCGGTCAGCTCCAGCACCGTCTTCTGAAGGTCGTTCCGAGTGGGGTTCACCGTGGTGGTTGCGCCTAGTTCCTGGGCGATGGCCAGCCGCTCCTCCATCGGGTCGCTGATGACGATGGTGGCGCAACCGATGGCCCTGGCGATGAGCAGGTGGATGAGCCCCATGGGCCCCGAGCCGATGATGGCCAGGGTGCCGCCGTGCTGCACCCGGCACACCTCCAGTGAGTAGAGGGCGCAGGCGAAGGGCTCCACCATGGCCGCCAGGTCGGCGGGCATGGTGGGCGGCGTTTTGAGCAGATGCCCTTGGCTCACCAGGGGTTCGGGGGCCAGGATGTACTCGGCCAGCGCTCCGTTGCCCTGGTACCCTAACGTCCAGCGGTTCACGCACCGGTTCTGCTTGCCTCGGACGCAGAAGTAGCACCGCCCGCAGGCCACCACCGGGCAGACGGCCACGACGTCCCCCTCGCGAACCTTGGTCACCCCTCGGCCCACCTGCACCACCACCCCCGCCGCCTCGTGGCCGATCACCACGCCAGGGTTGGCCGCCTTCTCGCCCTTGTAGACGCGGATGTCCGAGAAGCAGAGCGATGCCGCCTGGGCCTGGATGAGCACCTCGCCTGGGCCGGGCGTTGGGGTAGGCAGCTCCTCAACGGTCAGGTTGCCGGGGCCGTGGAAGATGCAAGCTTTCATGGTTGTCACCTCAGCGTGGATACAATCAGTTTGTGCTCGGGAGTATCAGTTTGGGCTACTGTAGGGGAGTGCCCCCAAGGGGATTCGAACCCCTGGTCTCCACCTTGAAAGGGTGGCGTCCTGGGCCGCTAGACGATGGGGGCATGCTCAGTAGGAAACCCTTTCTTGCCAAGAAAGGGTTTCCTACGACCTTCCTAAAGAATGCCAACTACGGGTAGAGGGCCAGGGCCTCCAGGGACATGGTCTCGGGGAAGCCGAACATCACGTTCATGTTCTCGATGGCCTGCCCTGCGGCTCCCTTCACCAGGTTGTCCAGGCACCCGATGGCGACCAGGCGGTTGGTGCGGAGGTCCAGGTTGGGGAAGACAATGCAGTCGTTGTTGCCCAGGGTGTGTTTTGTCATGGGCGAGGCGGTCACCACCCTGACAAAGGGATCGTTCCGGTAGAAGTCGACGTAAAGGGTCCGCAACTCCTCTAGCCCCTTCGGGCCCGCAGCAAGGGCGCCGTCCTTCACGGTGGCGTAGCAGGCGCTCAGAATGCCCCGGGTCATTGGGATCAGGTGGGGCATGAAGGTCACGGCGATGTCGGCTGATGGCGACAGTCGCCGCAGCTCCTGGGTGATCTCCGGCAGGTGACGGTGGCCGTTCACCGAGTAGGCCATGACGCTCTCGTTGATCTCGGAGAAGTGGGCGGTCAGGCTCAGCCCCCGGCCTGCCCCCGAGACCCCCGATTTGCTGTCGATGATGATGTCGGAGTGAATGATCCCTGCCTGCACCGCGGGCGCCAGGGCCAGGATGGCGCTGGTTGGGTAGCAGCCGGGGTTGGCCACCAGGCGGGCCGAGGCAATCTCCTCACGGTAGAGCTCTGTGAGGCCGTAGACAGCGTTCTCTAGGAGCTCCGGGTAGGGGTGGCGGGTCTCGTACCACTCCTCGTACTCGGCCACGTTCTTGAGGCGGAAGTCGGCGCTTATGTCGATGACTCGGACGCCGTCCTTCACGAGGGGCCCTACGGCCTCGGCGCTGACCTTCTGGGGCAGGGCGGAGAAGGCCACGTCCACGCTTCCGCTCAGCTCCGGCTCGATGGGAAGGTCCAGGCCCGCCAGGTGGGGGAAGTAGTCTGAAAGGGTCTGCCCCACGGCGCCTCTGCCGGTCACCGAGGTGAGCTTCACTTCGGGGTGCCTGGCCAACAGTCGAGCCAACTCTACCCCTGCATAGCCGGTTACGTTGATGATGCCTGCCTTCACGCGTCACCTCCAAGCGATGGACGAACGTATTGAGTATACCGCTCTGGCTCAAGGAGGCACAAGGGGCAGGGTGTCCCCTGCACCCACGCTACGGGTGCGTGATTGAGGGCAAACGCCCAGGTAGAGGCATCAGGAGGGTGCAGTCCCGACTCATCGGGACTGCCGGGGGTATGGGGTGTCCCCCATAGCCAACCCCCTGGCCCCCTTCCTGGAAGGAAGGGGGCCAGGGGGTTGGTCAAACCCCAGAGTGACTGAGGGCTGCAGACCTGTACAAGACTTTTGGGGCAAGGCTGGGGCGTCCCGATAGCATCGGGACGCCCCTACAGGAATCCACAACCCCTCATACCGTGCTGGAGGGGCAGCCGAAGCTGAGGACGCACCGCTCGCACAGGGGTCTGCGGGCCTTGCACACCTGTCGCCCGTGGGTGATCAGGGTCACGTGGAAGGCGCACACCTGCTGCGGGAGGACCATAGCCTCCAGGAGGGCGTGGGCCTTCTCGGCGGTCACCTTATCGCCAATGAGCCCCAGGCGACGGGCGACCCGATGCACGTGGGTGTCTACGGGCATGGCGGGTATGCCAAGAGAAAAACACAGCACCACGGCGGCGGTCTTGGGGCCCACGCCGGGAAGGGACCGCATCCACTCCTTGGCCTCTTCCAGAGGGAGGTCTTTCAGGAAGGTGAGGTCCAATGAGCCCACCCGCCGCTGGACCTCCTGAAGGGCTCCCCTGATGCGGGGAGCTTTCACCCGGGAGAGGCCAGCTACCGCAATGCACTCCTGGATCTCCTTCACCTCGGCATCGGCCACACCCTCCCAGGTGGCGAAGCGGCTCTGCAGGGCCAGAAAGGCCCGCTCTGCATTCAGATCGGAGGTGTGTTGCGAGAGGATGGTGAACACCAGCTCGGCGGCAGGCTCATAGTGAGGTCTCAGGTCCAGAGAGCCATACACAGGCTCCAGGAGGTCGAGGACCGTCTCTGGAGGCAGGGGCCCCCGTGATCGGCCCTTAGGTGTCGGTGCTGAGGTCATGGATCCTCTCATGGGAGCAGCTTGCGTGATGAGCGTGAAGGGTATTTTGATGGCCTTGGCCAGGGGCAGGCGAGGCTGTTTCGTCCTATAATAAGGCGCCAGGGGATGAGACCTTCCTTTTGGGGGTGTTCCCGATTGTGGGCCGGGCTTTTGAGACGGAGGAGCCTTTCCTGTCCTGCCATTGTTGGACAATAATAGAGCAGTGGCGGAGGTTCGGGAAGCCGCAGTCTCCATAGCGAGAGAGATACCTTGAGTTTGGACCAGCTTCTGCAAGACATCCATGAAGGGAAACAGGTAAGCCACGCAGCCCTGACGCAGCTCTCTGGCCTGGGTGTTGAAGATGCGACCGTGGTAGGTCGCTCCTGGGCCCAGGTGCCTGCTGAGCGCCGGAGGACCGTTGTGGACCGGATGGTCGAGCTGGCGGAGGATAGCGTGGAGTTGGATTTTTCAACCGTGTTCAAGCTTTGCCTGCGG
>SHYH01000043.1 GCA_009692865.1 Dehalococcoidia bacterium | reverse complement strand
CGAGGGGTGCGGCCAGTGGTTCCAGATGCTGGGACTGCCACTGGTGGTCTACGATATGACGGGGTCGGCCACCCAAACGGGGTTGATCACCGCAGCGAGGGGAGGGATTGTCCTGCTGGCCGCGCCCCTGGGGGGCATCCTCTCGGACCGTTTCAGCCGACGCACGCTCATCGTCGTGGTTTCCGCCATCGCGGCGGTCCAGGCGGCGGCCCTGGCCGTTCTCATGGTATCGGCCCAAGCAGAACTGTGGCACCTGTACATATTTGCCCTGGTGGAGGGCGCAGCGAATGGGATCAACCAGCCGGCGCGGACCTCCTTTGTCCGCGACGTGGTGGACGCGCCGGACCTCCCCAACGCCATTGCCCTGAACTCTATCGTCCAGAACGCCGCTCGGGTCACGGGCCCTCCCCTAGCGGGAGCCATGTACGGCTTCCTCGGCAAGGAGGCGGTCTTCTTCAGTCTCGCGGCCCTCAAGCTCCTGTCCATGGGGGTGACCCTCCTCATCAGCCACCAGACCCGTCAGGTGGTCAGCCGGACCCAGGAGTCGGCCCTGGAGAGCCTGTGGGGCGGCTTCCGCTACTCCTACGAGAACAAGATGGTGCTGGCCCTCCTCATCGTCCACATCATTCCTCCCTTGCTCATCTTCCCCTACTTCGCGATGCTGCCCTTCTTCGTCTACGACGTGCTCGGCAGCGATGCCCAAGGGATGGGGTGGATCGCCTCGGCCCTGGGGTGGGGCTCCCTGGTCGGGCTGGCCTGGATGACCTTCGCCGGTGACCTTCGGCGCAAGGGCCTGGTGATGTTCGTCGGTCTCCTGGTCTATACCCTGCTCATCGTGGGATTCGCGAGATCGGAATCCTTTGCCCTGTCCATGACCCTGCTCATCGTGGCTGGGGTGTTTTTCGCCCCTGCCATGGCCCTGGTCCAGACGCTCCTTCTTTTGAAGACGCGGGCGGACATGACAGGGCGCGTCCAGGCCCTCAACGGCATGAGCCAGGGGGTTGCCCCCTTGAGCAACATCCCCATGGGGATATTGGTGGATGTATGGGGGGCGCCTAACGCGGTGACCCTCTTTGTGTCGTTGGCGGTAGTCGCCATCGTGGTAGTGGCCATCTTGGCGCCCTCACTGCGGCGGGCGTGAAGGCCGGCCCTCGGCAAAAGGGAGCCGGGCGCAGGGTTCGCCCTGCCTGGGTTGACACTCCTTCACCCTGGTGATATAACTCCCTTCGTCAGTGGGGAGATACGCTGACTCCGAAAACGTAAGGAGAGGGAGGAGGGTGCTGTGCCTATCAACATCATCGTCTGCGCTAAGCAGGTCATGGACCCGGAGACTCCTGTGTCAGCCTTCAAGGTTGATCGGGAGGCAAAACGGGTGGTCCCGGCTACTGGGATTCCGCCGGTGGTCAACGGTTTCGACGAAAACGCCGTGGAGGCCGCCCTGCGTCTCAAGGAGAAGGCGGGAGGGGGGAAGATCACCATCCTCTCCCTGGGGAAGTCCTTCGTCAACGACGTCATCAAGAAGCCGCTCGCCATGGGGGGTGACGAGTTGGTCCTCCTCCAAGAGGACGCCTTCGAAGGCCTGGATGCCTTTACGACGGTGCAGGCCCTGGTGGCGGCCATTAAGAAGATCGGGCAGTACGACCTGATCCTGTGCGGACGCCAGGCCTCGGACTACGACCAGGCCCACGTTCCCCACGGCATCGGCGAGATGCTGGGGTTGCCCGTCATCTCCATGGCCGCCAACCTGGAGGTGAAAGACGGCGCCATCCATGTGGAGCGGAAGCTGCCCGATGGCTATGAGGTGCTCGAAGCGCCCATGCCGGCGGTGGTGAGCGTCAGCAACGAGTTGACGCCGGTCCGCCTCCCGAACCTCCGCGGCATCATGGCGGCCAGCCGCAAACAGCCCACGGTGTGGAAGGCGGCGGACGTAGGGCTGGAGGCTTCGGCCCTGCGGAGCGGCCTGGAGCTACTGGACCTGTTCATCCCCGTTTCCGAGAAGGTGTGCGAGTTCATCGATGGGGAGAACGACGAGGACAAGGGACGCAAGCTGGCCCTCCGCCTCCGCGAAGCAAAGCTAATCTAACGCATCCACAAGCCTAACCCATCAAGGAGTACGTACCATGGCACAGGGAATTCTTGCAATCGGCGAGCTGAACGAGGACTCCTCCCTTGCCAGCGTCACTGGAGAGGTGCTGGCAGTGGCCCGGAAGCTGGCGGGCGCTACGGGAGCTCAGGTCTCCCTGGTGCTCTTGGGGAAGAACGCAAGCCAGCGGACCAAGGAGGCCATCGCCCTGGGAGCCGACAAGGTGTGGGTCTCCGAGGCTGAGGTGTTGCATGAAAATCAGATAGAGGCGCACCTGGCAGCCCTGGCGCAGGTGTGCAAGGCGGCTGATCCTCAGGTGATTGTTGCCGGCAAAAGCCTTTTCGGCCGGGACCTGGCCCCTCGGTTGGCCTTCCGCCTGAGAGTCCCGCTGATGCAGGACTGCATCGATGTCAACACAGATCCTGCAACCAAGCGGGTGGTGGCCGTCCGCCCCGTCTACGGCGGGAACGCCAACGCCAGGGTGGCCTCGCCCGTAGACCCGCAGTTTGTCTGCGTTCGCCCTAAAATCTTTGAGGCTTTGCCCCCTAACCCTTCCCGTCGGGGGGAGGTGGTCCAGGCTCCCGTATCCGTGGATGCCTCGGTGGTAAAGGTGAAGCGGGTCCGGCGGGTCAAGGAGGAGGCAACGGGGGTGAAGCTGGAGGACGCGCGCGTTGTGGTGAGCGTTGGCCGGGGGATTGGAGGACCAGAGAACCTCCCACCCTTCCAGGACCTGGCCAAGGCTCTGGGCGCCGCCCTGGGCGCTTCCCGGCCCGTGTGCGACGCCGGATGGCTGGACCACAGCTTTCAGGTAGGGCTCACAGGCAAAACCATCGCCCCCGAGATCTACCTTACCTGGGCCATCTCCGGGGCCAGCCAGCACCTAGCCGGGTGCTCCGCCGCCAAAAACATCGTCGCGGTTAACAGGGATCCCAACGCCAACATTTTCAAAGAGGCCAAGTATGGCGTTGTGGGCGACTGGAAGAAGGTGCTGCCCTCCTTTACCGCCACGGTGAAGGAGTTGGTGGGCTCCTAGATAGGTAGACCCGGATCGCCAATTGTGAGAGGCCCTTGGTCAGAGGAGCCGGCGCAGGCTCTGTTGCCCGAGGGCCTCTCCTCTTTTAAGTTCGCATTCGCCATACCTTACCCCAAGACCGTCGAATCAATCGAACCAAGATGGGAAATTCCGGATGGCAGGCTAACACCGAAGACGAATCGGGGGTGATACTCTCGCACTGCGTTATCTCAGCGGGATCGTTCGTTAAGGAGCATTGAGTGTGAACAGTCGCCAACGGCCATTGCAACCTCCTCGCAACAGGAAGACCTTCGTTTCTCGTGGCGCGATAGCTGGCTTGGTAATCGGGTCGGTGCTCTGGTTCGTGGCGGTCCGCACCAAGGTAGGCGCTCTGCTCGGCTATTCTGGGGGATTCAACGTGCCATTGATAGGGATAGCCGCGTTATGGGAAGCTGCCTGGGGAGGGGTGGGCGCAGGTGTCGGATGGTTGCTGAACCGTCGAAGTGAGTGAGTTCGCTCCACGTAGAGCCGAGGGACGGCACGGCAGGGCGTAGAGGCGCTCACCACGCTGCACCTGGTCCTCTGGGGGGCTGCCGGAGGTTTTCCCAGCACGAGGGCAGGAGAGGGCCGGCACGAGAAAGGGAACGAGGGGCCAGAGATGACAGAGGTTCACGGGGAAGGCTCTTGCTCGCTGACCTCCGCCTGAAAGGAGCGCTCCTTTGTCCCCCACAGAGACTTGAGATAGAGGAGAACGGCCTTGATCTCATCGTCGGAGCGGGTCTGCCCAAAAGCGGGCATACCGCTGACGAACCCTTGTATCTGGAGGGAGGCCGCACCCTCCTTCACGTAACCAAAGAGGAGCAGGTCGCCGTGGTGCCAGGTGTGGCCTGTGCTGTCGTGGGGTGGTGGCTGGTAGCGCCCGTCGGGCAGGGGCATCTGCCAGTTGGGCGCCCCTTCCCCCTGCTGGCCATGGCAGGCGGCGCAGTTGGCCAGGTAGAGGTTCCTTCCCACCGCAACTTGGACCTCGTCGTCTGATTTGTTACTTGTACACGCCACACCAAGGAGAAGGAGTCCCGCGAGAAGCAACGCCCAAGCCACGCCGTGCCAACGTTGGCGACCTAAAGGGAATTGAAACACCCCATCCCCTCATTGCAGTTGGCGTAGCTCCTGGTAGAACTCATTCACGGGGACGTACATACGTCCGCCATTCTCCGCAGCCCCGTAGTCCTGGATCCACCGTACGCTTCGGTCTTTGCCCACCAGCACAAAGGTGTGGCCAGGTTCGCCGCCGTGGGCCCATCGCATGGCCCCATAGGCTTGTGAGGTTCGACCACCCTCATCGGACAGAAGAGGGGTCGTAACGCCGTATGCCTGCTGGACCTGTAGGAGCTCCGCAAGGGTATCGGTGGCTATGCTGACCAGGGCTATATCCAAAGACTTGAACTGTTCAGAACCTTCCAGGTCCACGACCTGCTTCATTCAAGCGCCTCAACCGCTCGCCATGTGAAAGTAGAGGAGAACGCCGTCTCGTCCCCCATAGTCTGAGAGGGAGACCTGGCTGCCGTCGCTGGCAGGCAGGGTGAAGGTGGGGGCCAGGAAACCTACGGCCAACGTCGAAGGGGACTGACTGGGGCCACAGCCTATGACGGTTAGTCCGGCCGCCCCGAGGATTGCTAACGGGAGGGCCTTGAGTACCTTGCTCACCCAGGCTTGCCTTCGTGACAACTCCGCCCTCGCCCGATTGAGTCTCTAGGCTTCTCCCTGGCATCCCCTTGGCGAGAAGTCTATCCCCAAAGCTGCAGGGGCCCCGAAACAAAGAGCCGAGGCTGCTCGTGCAAAGCAGCCTCGGCTCTCGAGCGAGACGGCGGGTCTAAGGCTAGAGGCCCAGCTTCTGGGTCAGCATCTCGCGGATCTCGCGGACCGTCTCCTGCTGCCAGGCGGGGTAACGGGCCAAGCTGCGCTGGCCGTTGACGGTGCGGATGGTCTGCTCGTCGGCATTTGGCATCTCCCGTTTCACCGCCGCCAGCAGCTCCGGCCTCTCCCGGTTGACAGCCTCGGGGCGCTCGATCCAGTGGAGGATGTACCGGTGGTCCTTGGTGTAGAAGACGGCGGTGGGGATCGACAGGAACTGGCCTTCCTTCAGGAACTCGTTCATGATGTCCAGGTGCTGGTCCCTGGGGAAGATGCGCATCTCCATGCCGCCGGCCTCGGCGATACGGTGCAGGATGGGCATACCCCGGTACACGTCCGGGCACCAGTCCTCGCCCAGCACCAGCATCTTGGTGGGCCCGTTGGGAAGCTTGCTCACCTTGCGGAGGAACGCGGTGTCCTCAGGGGAGACGTGGGCCGTCTTGAGGTTGTCCTCGAACCGATCGATGTTCACCTTGATCTGCGCGATGTACTCCTTGTAGGTCAAGCCTGATACGAACCGCTCTGGTGTCACCACACTGGTCTGCTGTACCATTGCTTCCTCCTCGAGTTAGTTTCTTGATACTGTCGCCGGGCGGTCACGCCGCCCTAGGCGATGTGTCAACTGATGAAATGCTTGTAGCCCACCTCTACCCGACCGTCGGGGTGGACAATGATGGGGACGATGTCAGCGTACTTAACCGCCTCGTCCAGCCACTTCTGGTTATCGTCCACGATGCGCTCCTCAAAGGCGATGCCGTCACGGGTCCAGTCCGTTCTGAGGTTCCTGCAGGCCTGGCAGGTCCGTAAGCTATAGACAATAGGGACAGCCGTTGTCATGATGTTCCTCCCCGAATGTTGTTTCTCTTTAAAACCCTAACGGCTCCCTGACCAGGATAGCGGATATGCGACCCGCACGCACCTCGTTCTCCACGATGAGGAGTTTCCCGATCGTGCTTCCCTGGGCGGAACCCGTCTGGCGCCTGCGGGCGTCCTCCATGGGAAGGGAGTAGTCGCGAACGCGGCGAATGGCCGCTTCGAGGTTGGGGACAATCTTCTGGGCGCCGATGACCCAGATGACGTTGCGGGCGGCGAAGACATACCCTGCGAGCTGACTCCCCCCTCGACTGGCGATGACCACCTCGCCCGTCTCGGCGACAGCATGGACGCTGCCCATGTAGTAGTCGGCGATGGGCGTGCGCCGGCGAATCTCGGCCCGCTTCTCGGCGTCGGGCTCCTTGGTGGCCAGGTCCCGAAGGTTGCGGTAGCGGTCTGGGTTCTGGGCCAGATATGCCAGGAAGCCGATCTCCTGCAGGCTCCTGGAGCCCCCCATGGCTACCTCTGCGCCTTCAGGGATGCGAGATAGCAGGGCCTCCAGGGCGTGGGCACGGTTGTCTACGACTACCGCCTCGATGTTGACGCGTTCACGTAGGGCCTGGACCGTTCGATCGATGACAGCGTCGGAGGGCACCACCGTGTAAAGCGCCGCCGACGTCCCTTGGGTTTGAACCATCTCTTCTCCTACGCCTCCTGGCTCATCTCTCGACTATGACGATGCCCTTTGTACCGTCCACGGTGACCGTGGCCCCATCCGGGATCAGGGAGGTGGCATTCTTGGTCCCCACCACGGCAGGGATGCCAAACTCGCGAGCGACGATGGCTCCATGGGAAAGGATACCCCCCGCGTTGGTGACCGCAGCGCCAACCAGGGCGAAGTAGGGACTCCACGGCGGTGTGATCACCGTGCACACGAGGACGTCACCCTGGACCAGCCGAGCCGCCCCAGCGAGCGACTCCACCACGAGGGCCCGCCCTCGGTAGCTGCCGGCTGAGGCTGGAACGCCACGGAGCACCTCCTCCCCCCGCCTCTCCACCATCGGAGCGTCCGATGCTGGCGTGTCATCCATTGGATTTCCCAACACCCGCGGGGGCGAAGCCTCCCTATACGCCTCTTGGAGCGTCCTGCGGGCGGCGATCATCTCCTGGAAGACCACCTCTCCACCCTCAAGCGCGCTCACCAGCTCTGCGCGCCGGTAGTAAAAGACATCCTCAGCCGAGGCCAGACGCTGGTCCGCCAGCAGATTGTGGTCCTCCAGGTTGGGAAAGAACTGCTGCGCCATTTCCAAGAGCGGTAGAAGGGCCGCAACCGAAGGGTCTGCCTGCGCGCGTGCCTTCAGGTCCTCCTCCATTCGCAAACGGGTCTCCCGCTGTTTCGATGCTGCTGCACGTGGACTGTGGTCCTCCTCCAGCCTCGCGTAGCCCCTGACGAGGGCCAAGGGAATCGCCGGGTCCTCCCTCCAGGTGGGAAGGTCCTGCAGCCCCATGTTGGTGGTGTGCCCAAACTCATCGAGCACACCCTCCAGGACCCTGCGAAAGTCGTTGCCTGCCGAAGTCTCGTCCGTCGGCTTACCCAATTGCTCCAGGGCCTGGGACAGCCTGGCGTTCGAACGTACCAGGCGGCTGAGGCCCCACAACGCACTCTTCCTGTCCATGGACCGGTTGGGAAAGCCCTGGAGCAGGGCCAAAGCCTCTGGGCGGCGCTCCTCGCCAAACCGTTGGGCATAGGCGTTTTGAAACCGCTCCACCGCAATCCGGGCAAGGAGCACGGCGGTCCGGTGGACTCCGGCAAACACCCTCCCACCCTCGACATCATAGTCGGAGAGGACCTGTTCCCAGCGCCCAGGGCTAACGGCAGCCGGGTCGCAGGACGTCAGTTGCTCGGCAAGGGTTTGCACCTGGGGAAGCCACTCCTCCCGCCAACGAGTGATCTCTTCCACCGTCTGGGGGGAAGGCGCCTCCCCAAAGGGGGAGGCCGCTCCGGCAATTGCGTGGTTGTAACCGTTAATGCAAATCGACCTTGGGGGGCGCCCGGTCCGCCCCGACTCCCGGCCGAACGGCGCTGGGGCATCAGCGATCAACGGCGTTACAGAGACAGGAGTGTGCTCGTCCTGGTACACCCAGGTGTACGCCTCGTATGCGGGGTCGGGAAGCGTGAAGCAGACTTCCAAACTGCTACCTCTCCTGGCCGGCTGGTACGGCCCACTGGTCGGCCCAACGCTGAAGCGCTTCCAACACCCCTCGCAGCTCCTGGCCTTTACTGGTCAGTATGTACTCCACCACCACAGGCCGCCCCGAGTACACCCGCCGCTCCACAATGCCCGCCTCCTCCAGCTCTTGCAGGCGCTGGGAGAGCAGACGATCGCTGAGGCCGGGGCAGTAGGCGCACATGCCGGAGAACCGACGGGGGCCGTCCATCAGGGAGCGCAGGATCAGGGGCGTCCACTTCTTGCCGAGGACGGTTGCGGCCTTCTCAAAGCGCGGACACCGTTTCTCAAAGTCCATGGCTTCTGGTGGAAACCCTCGGCATCGGGAATCACTAACTCTTGTATATATGCTAACAGAAAATTAGCCGATTGGCAAGAGTTGGGGGTAGCCTACACGCGAACTGCACCCCCTGCAGGCGCCTTAGGCCAGGGGGATAAACACCGTGAGGCGGTCGCCGAAGCTGCGGGTGAGATGGCCCTGGCCCGAGGTGTCCTCCGCCAGCAGCACATCCCCTGGGTTGAATCGCCGCTTGCTCCCGTCCGCCACCTCGATCTCAAAGGCTCCCTGGAGGGAGATCACGTACTGGCGGCGGGGCGCAGTGTGCCACTCGGAGGCGGTGGCAGCGGCGCCGACGCTCCTGCGGAAGATGATCCCCTTGGCCGGCTGCAGGGCATCGGCGTCAGGTGTCCCGGGGGCGCTGAAGGCCTCAGGGACCTCCTGCAGATGACTCTGGCCGTCCGGGCCGCTGTAGAGACGTACTACTGCCACGAAGGTCCTCCTCAGGGGGCGGGGGGTTGGGGTGCTCCTCGACTCTACTGCACGTGGGGCGCATAGTCCATGCCCACCTGACCCAGGTCCTTGAGGCGGTCGTACTCCGCCTGGGAAAGCTTCAGCACCTGGCGGTACAGGTAGTCGTTGTCCTCTCCCAGGCGCACCGGCGGCTTGCGCACGAGGAAGGGGGTCTTTGACATCTTGAAGGTAGTGCTTGGGTACCGATATGTCCCTACCTCCGGGGCCGCGATCTCTACAAAGAACCCTCGCGCTTTCATGTGGGGGTCAGCATAGGCCAGGGCCTCGTGCATCACGGGCCCTGCGGGGATACCCTGGCTTTGGAGGATATGAAAAAGGCCAACGTTGGACTGGTCGGCAGTCCAGGCGCTGATGATCTCATCCACCTCGTCGTGGCGGGCCTTCAGCTTCTCCCAGGTTGAAATCCGCTCGTCCCCGATGAGCTCTGGGCGGCCCATGACGCGGCACAGGGTACGCCACTGCTCAATCTTCCCGATCGAGATGGCGATCCACTCGTCATCGCCGGCGCACGGGTAGGCCCCCTGGACCAGATGGATGTCCCGGTTGCCGAGGGAGTGGGCTGCCCTACCATTGATGCTGTAGTCCATGACGTGCTCGCCAAAGTGGTGCAGCAGGTTCTCCCCCTGGGCGAGGTCAACGAAGCACCCCTTGCCCGTCTTCTCCCGCTGGTGGAGGGCCATAATGGCGGCCATCACCATAGCAGGCCCTGCGGCAGCGTCGGAGGCCACCGAGCCTGGGATGCCTTCGACATCCATGTCGGGGTAGCCGATGATGGAGGCATGGCCGATAAGGCCTTCGAAAATGCCGCCATGGCCGCGGAACTGGCTCCAGGGCCCCGTCTGGCCGAAGCCCGTGGAGGAAATCATGATGAGGCGGGGGTTCCACTTGCTCACCACGTCATAGGTGAGGCCCAATCGGGCCATAGAGCCCACGCCGTTGTTCTCAATAAACACGTCGCTGACCTCTATCAACCTGCGGAACACCTCCTTGCCCTCCGGCAGGCTCAGGTCTGCCGTCATGGAGTACTTGTTCCGGCTGTGCTGGTTGAAGCCCGCGGCCCGGTTCCACGCTCGCTCACCTGGGTCCCGATTGGGATAAGCGGACGTGGGCGCAGTGGCCTCCGCCTCTTTGCTGGGGCGCGCATACATCCCGCGTGTTTGGGAGGGGAACAGGTTCAGAGACTCCACCCGGACGATCTCGGCCCCCATGTCGCCCATGAACATGGTGGCGTAGGGGCCTGCCCACCACACCGTCAGGTCCACCACCCGAATGCCCTCCAGGGGCAGGCGCTGGGAGTCGGTGTCTCCCTGGCTGCCACCCGAGACCGCCACTGGCTGCTGGTGGGGTTTCGCCTCTTTCAGCACCTCCTGGGTGTGCTCGCCCAGCAAGGGCGCGGGACGGCGGATGCGCCACCACCCTTGGGGTGAATACATAGGGGAGCCTGGGTACTTAAAACGCCCGGCCACCGGATGATTGATCTCCACAAAATAATCGCGCGAGTCAAGCTGGGGGCTGTGGCCCACCACCTCTTCAAAGGTGTTGATGGCGCCCGCAAAGACCCCGTGGGCCTGACATTCTTGCACCGCCTGGAGCTTGGTTCGCTCCAGGAGCCAAGGGAGCCAGTAGGTTGCCTCGAACTCCTCCTTCCCCTCAGGGCTGCGCTGCCCCTGCGTGGAGCCATACCGGGGGTCGTTGAGCAGCTCGGGCATCCCCAACAGCGACACGGTGTTGGGCCATCTATAGCCGCCACCCTGAACCTGGACATAGCCGTCCTGAGTGGGGTAGTACCCCTGAGGGTAGCCTGCTCCCCCGATAGGGCCGCGTCTCCTTCCTCGCTCCTGGGTGTACGCGTACCTTACCAGACTGGATAGTCGGCTGTTGATGGAGGCCATCTGGGTCTCAAAGATGGAGACGTCTACCCACTGGCCCTCTAACCCTTGATACTTGTGGCCATGCCATGCAAGGAGGCTGGCCATGGCCCCCACGTTCCCCGCCTGGAACTGCACGTGGTTGCCTCCCAGCTTCAGCGGGTACCGCTCCGCAAGGCCCTCGGTGCACATGGGCCCACCCATGGCGAAGAGGGTGAGCTCCGAGGCCAGGTAGTCCCGATAGGGGCCTGTCTGCCCGAAGTTGGAGAGGGAGGTCATCACCAGGTTGGGGTTGAGCTTGGAAAGCACCTCGTAGCCTAGTCCCAGCCGTTCCATGACCCCAGGGCGGAAACTCTCCACCAGGATATCGGCGCCCCGCACCAGCGCCTTCACCATCTCCACCCCCTGGGCGGCAGCGAGGTCCAGCGCCACGCTGCGCTTGTTGGTGTTGAGGAGCAGGAAGAGGCCGCTCTTCTCGTGGTGGGGGACGTCTCCGGGGAAGGGGCCCAGGGCGCGGGCCCAGTCGCCATGGCCGGGGCGCTCGATCTTGATGACGTCGGCGCCGAAATCGGCGAGGAGCTTGGTGCAGTAGGGGCCGGCAATGCCTTGGGTCAGGTCAATGACCCGAAGGTCTGAAAGGGGCTGTGGCTCCAGAGGCTGTTGCATGAGGCCCTCCCTTGGGCAGTGGCACCCTTTACGATTCTAAACACGTAGGACAGGGCTTCAACATGAAGCCCTGTCCTACGTTCGTCGAAGAAAACAGGGTCTAGCCGCCGATCTTGCCGGCGGTAGCGGGGGTGACCGCCGCCCGCTCCTGGGTTCGGCTGATGCCGATGCGCCGGGCCAGGATCACCTTCATGATGTTGGTGGTGCCGCCGCCCGTGGTTCTGGCCCGCCCGGCTGCGCTGGTTGACCTCCTGAGCGCCGCCTTGAGGAGCCAAAGGGTCCTGGGTCCCCAGCAGGGCGGACAGGCCGTAAACCTCCCGGAGTCTGGTGGCGTTGCGGAGGCTGTACTCCCGGCCATACACGTTGGCGGTAGCCCCTTCGTGCTGGACATCCATACGCTTGTGGTACATCCAGTTAGTGCGCTTGAGGAGGACTTCGGAAATGTGGGCGTCCATAGCCACTTGCTGGAGCACAGGGTCCTGGCCTACGGTGCCGCCGTTGAGCATCTCGACGGTCTGGATACCGGCGATGTCTGCTCCTCTCTGGAGGTGCTCTCCCAGGCCTATGCGGCGGCGGCCCGGGTGGGCTGCAACGGCGTACGCGCCCGTCTCTCGAACAGCCCTCAGCACCGCCTGGGCAGGAAGGTCCAGGCTGCTGAAATCGAACTGCTCAAGGAGCTTGGGGGTGACCCCGTAGACCAGGATATGCCCCAGGTCCGTCTCAATCTCCAAGCCCTTGAGCACCAGCACGTCGTACCGGGCGGACAGGACGGAGTAGTCAGCCTCCAGGTCAAAACCCCTGTGCTCCGTCAGCACGATGCCATCCACCTGGTAGCCCTTCCGGCGCAGTGTCCCGATCCACCTGAGGTAGCCTTCCACCGTAGCGCCGGCATCGTCGGACCGTTGGGAATGGACGTGTAAGTCCAGGAACACCGACTCCCCTCCTGACCTATTGCCTGACCTATTGAACGTCTTGCGACGGAGAAGGTTCCCGATGCGCCTTATTATGAAGGGTTGGTGGAGGAGATGGGAAGGGCCGTGCTCACAGGTTGACGACTTTCCACAAAAGGTATCCGAGGGGGAGTTGCAAAAAGGCTGTGCCTCTGGCAAGATAGTGCCATGAAGATAGGCGCCTTTGAGTTTCCAGAGCCTGTCCCCGAACTGCGAACCCCCCACGTCATCGCGTCCCTGACCCCTTGGGTGGACGCAGGCAGCATCGCCACGGTGACCCTGAAAGCCCTGGAGCGGCAATCGGGCGCCCAGGACCTGGGAAGCTTGGCCACCCCCGGCACCTTCTTCGACTTCACCCGCTATCGGCCTGTGGTGGAGTACCAGGACGACCAGAGGCGGATCACGCTTCCCAACACCCGCTTCCGATGGAGTCGCGGCCCCAAGGGGTTTGACTTTATCCTCCTCCACATGCTGGAGCCCCACGCCTTCGCCGAGGAGTACATTGACTCTATCCTGAAGGTGCTGGAGCACTTCAAAGTCAGCCGGATGTGCCGCATCGGCGGCATGTACGATGCTGTTCCCCACACGCGGCCTCTCCTGGTGACGGGCTCCCTCAACGGCGAGCCTCTGCAAGGGGTCTCCGGGATCACACCGCCCGAAGGCAACCGCTACCAGGGACCCACGTCCATTGCCTTTCTCATGGGGGACAAGCTCACCGAACTCGGCATCGAGAATATGAACCTCATGGCCCGGCTGCCTCAGTACGTGCAGCTTGAGGAGGACTACAACGGGGCGGCTCGCCTGTTGGATATTCTCTGCCGCCTCTATGACCTCCCTCCGGAGCCCGCCTTGGGCCGCCGAGGGGTCC
>SHYH01000042.1 GCA_009692865.1 Dehalococcoidia bacterium | reverse complement strand
CTACGAATCGAGGTGGAGGTGACGACGGTGGAGGAGGCTCGCGAGGCCCTGGCGGGAGGGGCCGACATCATCCTCCTGGACAACATGAGCCTGGAAACGATGCGCCAGGCGGTAGCTGTGATCAAGGGGAAGGCGCTGATTGAGGCATCGGGAGGCATCACCCTGGCGAGCGTGCGGGCGGTGGCCGAGACGGGGGTGGACCTGATCTCCGTGGGGGCCCTGACCCACGCCGCCAAGGCCCTGGACATGAGCCTAGAGGTGGAGGGGTAGGCGGAGAAGCCGAGTCCAGGGAGGCTCGCCAGATGGTATCACCAGCGGGCGTTCTATGGCTAAATATGATTTCTAATTCCCACACACAGGTATGTTATCGCTGCGGACGGCGTCTGGGCGACACGCAGGATCACGTGTTTCCTCGGCTGTTGTTTCCAAAGGGCAAAGCTCCGACCAATCTGATTACCCTGCCGGCCTGTGCCCAATGTAATAACGATCTGTCTAAAGACGAAGAGATCTTTCGGCAATTGATTCTCAGCGGTCGAGCGCTAGATACTGATGTAGCGCGTGAAGTGTGGGAAACCAAGGTTAGGCCCAACCTTAAGAACAAGAGTCGTGAGTTGCGGCAACGTGTGCTCAGGCACACGGAGATCCGAAAGTCTGTGACTTTCTGAGGGCAACAATTGCACAATTGGCCCGTGCTTAACGTGGATTCCGCGAGCATTACGCGAGTGCTGAGTAAGATTGTAAGGGGGTTGTATTGCCTGGAGTGTCGAGGAAGGCTTCCAGATGATGTGAAGATAGAAGTGTGGTTCTCCCAAGACCAATATGAACACCTTATCGTACCGCAACTAATGCCCTACGCCCGAAAGACGGAAGTGGCGAAAGACATTCTCACCTATTGGCGAGTCATCGCCGCAGACAATCCTGCTGCCTCCATGACATGGTTTATCTTTTACCGCTGGAATGTCTTTTGTGTTGCCACGGTGCCGCCGGAATAACGAAGCGTTAGAAGCACTCCCCTAACCAGCCCCCAGTTGCCGTAGAACCTCTTCCTGGCTCAACCCCGACACCAGGTCAGGCCGCAGAAGGTTCAAGTACTGTCCAGGGAACCCTGCCAAAGGAGATTCGAACCTGAGTCCCCAGCACCGCACCCCCGCTCATGGTGAGCTTGTCGAACCACGGGCGGGTTGTCTTGCCTCGCCCTTCGACGGGCTCAGGGTGAGCGGGAAAAGGGCCACCGCTTGGTCAGGATCCCCTCCGTGGCCGGAGGCGGTCCTCGCTGTCCAGCCAGATGGTCACCGGCCCGTCGTTGTGGACCTCCACCACCATGTGCTCCTGAAAGCGGCCTGTTGCCACCGTAAGCCCGCTCTCCTGGAACAGGTCCACCACCTGCTGGAACATGGCGCGGGCCACGTCGGGGGGCGCTGCTTCGGAGAAGGAGGGGCGGCGGCCCTTGCGCGTATCGGCGTAGAGGGTGAACTGGCTGACGATGAGGACCTGGGCCCCTACGTCCAGAGCGGAGAGGTTGAACCGTTGCTCGGCGTCGGGGAAGATGCGGAGGCGGAGGGCCTTGTCGGCGACGTAGCGGGCATCCTCTTCGTTGTCCCCCTCGCGGATGGCCACGAACACCACCAAGCCAGGCCCAATCTCAGCGATCAGCCCCTGGTCGCCACGGACCGCGGCCTGGGCCACCCGCTGGAGCAGAAGCCGCAAGGACTACTCCTTGGAGGAGGTGGCGGTGGAGGGGGAGGAGGTGCTTTCCTGTTTGGCGGGCTGCGTAGCGGGCTCTTTGGCCGAGTCCTTGGCCTCCGGCGCGGGCGCAGGTTCCTTCTGGCCATCGCTCTCGCCGGAGGAACCACGAGCAGCGCGTCCGTGGTCGGTGACGTACCAGCCGGAGCCCTTGAAGATGACAGGGACCGCCCGGATTAGTCGCCGGGCGTCGCTCTGGCAGCGGGGGCACGAGGCGATAGGATCATCGTGGAAGCTCTGTCGCAGCTCGAAAATGTGGTGGCACCTTCCACACTCGTAGTCGTAGAGAGGCACGATCTCTTTTCCTCCGACGCCAACAAAACTAGCAGCCCAGTGTTGGGCTGCTAAAGCGCCCCATTACAGTATCAGGTCTTCCATCGTGTGTCAACGCCTTTGGTCGTTCGGCGACTGTCTACAGACTTGCAGCGTTTGACACCCCCGTAGGGGTGCGCTATCCTAAAGGGCCGAGCCTTCTAGACGGCAACGTAGCTCAGCGGCAGAGCGGGCGCTTCATAAGCGCTAGGTCCTCGGTTCGAATCCGGGCGTTGCCACGATTGACTGACTGCAGAGGAGTCGGGGCGGCGATAGTTCGTTAAACATGGCGGTAGGGGCGGTTAGCTCAGCCGGTTAGAGCGCACGCTTCACATGCGTGAGGTCACTGGTTCGAATCCAGTACCGCCCACCACATCACCCTATGCCGAGGTGGCGGAATGGTAGACGCGCTACGTTCAGGGCGTAGTGCCTTTACGGGCGTGTGGGTTCAAATCCCACCCTCGGCACCAATCAGACCGTTCATGCGCTTGTAGCTCAGATGGATAGAGCGCAGCCCTGCGAAGGCTGAGGTCGTGGGTTCAAGTCCCGCCAAGCGCACCATAGTGGAAATTAGGCCAGGAGAGCCCCTCCTGGCGTCAGACCCGTTCTGCCGTTGGCTTTGGGCGATTAGCTCAGTTGGCTAGAGCGTCTGTTTTACACGCAGAAGGTCAGAGGTTCAAGTCCTCTATCGCCCACCACCTTGGATAGATACAAAACAAGACCCCCAGGGGTATCCCAGAGGTCTGTTCTTTGGGGGTTTGACGACAGTTTTGACGACAGTTTGCCAGCCCGGGCTATCGGGCAGCTAGGAGAGCGTCCACCCTGTTGTCGCCTTCGAAGAGGGGGCGATGGCGCACTGTGGAACGGCCCTCCTGGTGTGCTGATCGCTCCAGGGTGTGGCAGAAATACAGCGGTTTGCGCAACAAGGATCTACTCTTCACAATCCCTTCCAAGTCCGCCCTTGACAAAACCAGCAGCTCTTGTTATACGTATACTTTCACAGAAACAGACCCTGCTACGGAACGATCAGACACGGGGAAACATACCTTCGGCAAGGAGGAAGTCATGGCAAGGCATTTCTGGCGTAAAAGGTTCCTGTTTCCATGGCCCAAGACTGGGCTTGTCGGCGTAACGGTTATGGCCCTGGCCCTCCTGGCCCTGGCCTGCGCCCCCGCCGCACAGCCTGAGGCGGCCCCCGCCGGACAGGCGTCGCCTGAGCAGGTAGCAGCTACGGCCACACCTGTCCAGGAGTTGATATCCGCGCAAGCGGGAAGGCCTTCTGAAGAAGGGACCTACGTGGAAAGGGCCGGGCTGCGGTTCTTCATTCCCAAGGGCTATGCCCTTGCAGGGCCTAGCATCCCAGCGGACCCCCGGGAGCCCCGCTACGGAGGGATCTTCACCCACGCGGCAGCCGGGGACGCGCCCAGTTTGGACGCCCACGACACCACCGGCTCCCAGGCCTACAATAGGACCTCGTCGCTCTTCGACCGGCTCATCCACTTTCCCGTCGGGCCCGGCATCGAACTATACGGCCAAGAGATCATCCCAGGCCTGGCCACCTCTTGGGAGATCTCCGACGATTTCATGACCTACACCCTTCATCTGCGCCAGGGGGTCAAGTGGCCCAACGTGCCGCCGGTGAACGGGCGGGAGTTCACCTCTGAAGACGTGGTGTTCACTATTAACTACTACCAGGAGCCTGACAGCGTCATCAAGGGGCGCTACGCCGCGATAAAAAACGTGGAGGCTGTGGACAAGTACACCGTAGTCCTCCACATGAAAGAGATGGATTTGAGCCTCCTGGATGGCACCCTGGCCGAAATCCCGCGAGGGTACATGCTGCCGAAGGAACACAAGCAGCTCAATCGAAGGGTCAGGATCATCGGCACCGGGCCCTTCGTCATGGAGGGCGACTACGAGTTCAAGGTGGGCCTTAACGCCCGCCGGAATCCCGACTACTGGCTCAAGGACGCCCAGGGAAAGCAGATGCCCTATGTGGATGGCTGGAGGACCCGGGTCATGGACGACGCCTCGGCGCGCCTGGCAGCCTTCCGCACTGGGAAGATTGACGTGGGCGCTCCCACCGGCTCCCCCCAGGCTGCACGGGACCTCCTGAAATCCAACCCCAACACCATTGTGAGGGAGAGCATCGGGGTCCAGAGCCTGGTGGGCGTGGGCTTTCGCCTGGACAAGGAGCCCTTCAACGACGTTCGGGTCCGCCGCGCCCTCTCCCTGGCTGTCAACTACGACGAGTGGGCCCGGACCCTCTACGAGATCGGGGCCAGCCCGTCGGTCATGATTAACGGCTACTTCACCGGAGAGCCCAACACCCCGGAGAACTACGGCGAGTGGTACCAGTACAACCCCCAGAAGGCCAAGGCTCTCTTGGCCGAGGCCGGTTACCCCAACGGCCTCACCGTGACCGTGGAGTATTTCATCTATGACCCGACGCATACCGAGACCCATGAGCTACTGACGTCTTACTGGAAAGCCATCGGCGTGACCAGCCAGATCAAATCCATGGACTACACCATCTTCAGGACCAACCTGGACAAGGGGACTTGGACCGACCTGAGCGGGTGGGCCTTCACCGTCCCCTTCCCCTCCAGCGTCTATACCCTTGTGGCGCCTCTGGTCCCAGGAGGCCCTCAGAACACCAACATGGGCAACCTCAACGACCCCGAGGTCACCAGGATGGTGAAGGAGATCCAGGCGCTCTACAAGGACACTGCTAAGCAGACAGCCCTGCTCAAACAGCTCCGCCGCCGGCTCATTGACCAGGTGTACGAGATCCCGTGGCAGTACGGCCACTCTTTCGCCGCCTCCCAGCCCTGGTTGCGGAACTACCCGCCCGACACCCAGGTCAACCGCAACGAGGTAAGCCGGCAAGCCGCATACGCCTGGATTGACGACGACTGGCGGCGGTAGGCCTGGCACGAGACAGATAGGGTTCACCGCTGGGAGGAGGAGATGGGAGTCTCCTCCTCCCAGGCTTTTAAGCGTGCCCTAGCGAAGACACGTGTGCCGGTGGGGGCGCCACCTGTGGTCGGAGGGGTGCTCACCTATGGTATCCTGAATGTGCGCCCCCACCGGCCTGACACCAAGTGCTATGGTATGCTGGCTTCGTGGACGAGTTCGGCCGACACTGCGAAGAGGAGTACCCCTTCTCAGATGAACCTACAAGAGCTAAGAAGCCATCTCCCTGTAACCCAAGGCGCCATCTACATGAACAGCGGCTGGGCTGGCCCCACGCCGCTGCCGGTTTTGCATCGTATCCAGGAAGCCCTCAAGCAGGAGGCGCGGCTGGGGCCGGCCAGCACCCAAGGGGTTGCCTCCACTCGAAAGGTGATGGAGGAGGCCAGGCAGGCGATCTCCACCCTGGTAGGGGCCGATGTGGACGAGATCTGCCTTGCTCACAGCACACGAGAAGGGGTCAACATCGTCATCCACGGCATCGCCTGGAAACACGACGATGAGCTGGTCATCTGCAACCTCGAACACCCCGCCCTGACCGACCCGGCGGAGGTGCTTGCCCAGAGGCATGGGGTAAAGGTAAGGCGTGCCATTATCTCTCCTATGGCCCCAAAAGGTGACATCCTGAGGGAGATAAAGGCCCAGCTCAGCCCGCGGACTCGCCTCCTTGCCCTCAGCCACGTTCAGTTCACCTGCGGTCTGAGGATGCCCATCAAGGAGATTGGCCAGCTAGCTCAACAGGCGGGCGTGCCGTTTCTGGTGGATGGCGCTCAGGGGGCCGGCCATGTGGAGGTCAAGGTTGCTGATTTGGGATGCGACTTCTACACCATATCCGGGCAGAAGTGGCTCATGGGGCCAGTAGGCACAGGTGCTCTCTATATCCGAAAAGGCCAGGAGCGCCTGTTGGAGCCGCTCTTCACCACGAATGCCCTGGAGGCCGCCAGGGTTAATAGTCGCTCGCCCGTGGACCGGTTTTCCCTCACATCCCAGAGCCCGGGCCTCATGGCTGGCTTTGCCGAGGCCGTGCGCATGGTTCAAGGCATTGGCATGGAGCGGATTGAACAACACGTCATGGCCCTTTCAAACGGCTTCCGTCGGTCCCTTGCGAACATAAAGCGGTGTCGCGTCTTGAGCTCTCAACTGCCCGAAGCGGCCTGTGGCCTTGTGACCGTAGGGCTGGAGGGGTGGCCTCCCGAGGAGTTGGCGACGGTCTTACAGGAGCAGTACCGCATAGTGGCGCGCACCGTTCACGGCCCGGACGGTGTCCGGTTTAGCATCGCAGGTTTTAACACCGAACAGGAGACCGACCAGGTAGCCGAGGTGCTGGCGAAACTGGCCAAAGAGCGGGGGTAGGCTCGCTCTCCTCTGAAGGTTACCATAGCCGCGACAGCACCCTACCGGGAGGTGCTGTCCATCCTGGGCCCGCTGGGCAGGGAGGTGGCGCTAGGGCTAGAGGTGGCCTCGCACATCTGGATGCACCCGGCGTAAGAAAGCCAAGGAACATCGCCAACCCGAATATGGAGGAGCATGAGCAAGCTGATTGACAAGATTGAGCAGGCGCAGCAAGCGGCCCCGCGTCGTCTGGGCTTCGGCCCGTCCACGGAGCAGCGGCACCCGCCACTGCCCCTTCTCATTGGTATAAGTGGGCCGGCGCAAGGGGTCCCCTCCAGCGAGATGGAAAAACACCTGGATGCCATTGTGTTCCAGGTCAACCGCCCTAAAGGGGCACTGGGCAAGAAGGCAGACCCCGGCAGAGGCCCCTGGGGAGTCTGGCTGGATGACCCCACAGCCGAGGCTGTCCGCTCCCTGAAGGAGCAAGGGGGTGACTTCGTCATCTTCTCGCCCGAAGGGGCTCCTCTTCAACTGCTCCAAGAGGATGACCTGGCCAAGATTCTCCTGGTGCCTCTCGACTGGGACCAACGGATGGCGCCCGCTCTACACCAGCTTCCCGTGGACGGCATCGCCATCGCTTTAGAGAGAGATGCTCCCCTAACTGTGCAGCAGCTCCTGGCAGTGAGCGGCCTTCGTCGTCTTGCAGGGAAGCCTCTCCTGCTGTCCCTCCCCCACAAGCCGAGCCAGGAGGAGCTTCAGGTGCTGCGGGACAGCGGCGTGGACTGCATCATGGTGGATGCAGCGTCCCTGGGCCTCCAGGGAGTGGAGGAGATCCGGCGCCGAATCAACGCCCTGCCGCGCCGCCAGTACCGGCCTGAGGGGCGCCGTCTCTCAGCGCTTGTCCCCCAGATGGCTATCGCTCCAGAGAGTCGTGGGGAGGAGGAAGAGGAGGAAGAGGACGACTAGCAAGACGCCCTCTGACAAGAAAAGGCCCCGGTCTTCCCGAGGCCTTTTCTTTCTTCACACTCCCTTTCAGCCGTCCTGGGCTCCTCCCACCGTAGGGGAAACCGTTCCTGCCGCAGACACGGGATCAGACCTCGAAGGCCCCCTGCTGGTCATAGTCGACCCTCCAAACGCAGGAGCAGGCAGCCGCCGCAGCGCCGGCATCAGCGCCCAGATGAGCGCCACCGCCAGGACCACGAGAAGTCCGCTTCCCACGAAGGCCTGACGCACTCCGATGGAGTCAGCCAGGACACTGATGGGCAGGAGCCCCACGGGCATCAGGCCATGGGCGGTCATGAGAATGCTCGTGACACGGCCTCGCATCTCAGGAAGGGCGTACACCTGCATGAATGAGTTCGCCAGCACCATGTACACCGACCCTGTGAGCCCCGTCAGCACGAGGGGCAGCGCGGCAATGACTGCGTTGGGGGCCAGCGAGAAGACGACGATAGAGGCGCCCCAACCAAGAGCACACCCAACCATCAGACGCTGCTGCCATCGAAAGTTGCTGACGGCCGCTACCACGAACGACCCGGTCAGCGCCCCAGCGCCGATGATGGTCATGAATACCCCCAGGCTCACTGACCCCGCCTTCAAGGCGTCCACCACGAAGACCGGCATCAGCAGTTGGTAGGAGAAGCCCAGCACCATGGGCACGAACGAGAACACCACCAGGGCCAGGACCACCCGTTCCCTCCGTGCATAGCTCAGCCCATCTCCAATCTCCCTCAGGATGTTGCGACGGGTGGCGCTCACGGGTTTCCCCCTGTCCTTGACAAGGAGGACGGCGACGACGCCCAAAAGGTAGAGGACCACCATCAGGTCAAAGACCACTGCGGTGCCAAAGCGAGCGATCAGAAACCCCGCCGCTACAGGCGCCACGATGCTTGTCAAATTCATCCCTGACTGGTTGAGGGCCACGGCGTTGACCAGGTGGCGGTCCCCGACCAACTGAGGGATGAAGGACATCCGGGCAGGCCCCAAGAAGGCGAACACCATGCCGTTGAAAAACCCTGACAGGAGCACCTGCCAGAACTGAATAGCGCCGGTGTGAATGAGTACGGAGATGACAAGGCTGAAGATGGCGCTCGCGCCCAGGGCCATGGCAACCACATCCCGCTTAAACACCCGGTCGCTGATGGCGCCGCCGGGAAGGCCAAGAACGGCCATCGGAAGGGCCATGGCCACCATCGTCCAACCCACATCCAGGGCGGTGCCGTTCAACTCCTTGTAGATCAGCCAGCCCCGGGCCACCATCTGCATGTTCATTGCCAGAAAGGCAGCCAGGCTCCCTATCCAGAACCACCGGTAATCACGAATCAGAAGAGACGCCAGGGCGTGACTGCGCGGAGAGGCTTGCGGATGCGCACCGTTTTGAGAAGCGTCTTGGTTTCGCAGGCCTTCACGGGAGGGGTTAGGAGAGTTCACCGGTTTCCCTTTTCTGGGTTAGGGCATCAAGGCCAGGGGTGTTCGCGTGGGCAGGACCCCTGGCCGCCCACCAGCAGCGAGGCCCAGGAAGCATTCCGCTCGGTCTAGTGTAGGTGCCATCCCATACTTCCGTCAATCGCTCGTGCGCCAGCCGTCCTCGCCCGGCTCCAAGGACAGGGCGTACCGTTTGGCCTTCTTCGGTTACAATACGAGGCACACCGACGGTGGGCCACAGGCTGTCTACACCGCCGGAACCGTTACCCTTCACGGAGGTGGGTCAATGAAGAAGTTCGTCAAGGTAGCCAAAAAGGCCGATGTGACCCCCGGCAAGATGAAACTGGTGGACGCAGGAAACGAGCAGATCGTCCTGGCCAACGTGGGCATTGCCATCGTGGCCTTCAACAACGTCTGCCCCCACGCCGAGTGCGACCTTGCGTTCGGTGCGCTGGAAGGAGAGGAGCTGGAGTGCGACTGCCACGGCAGCCGCTTCAACATCAGTACCGGCGAGGTGCTCAGCGGCCCCTCCCTGGAGCCCCTGACCCGCTACGCTATTCGCCTGGAGAGGGACGACATCCTGGTTGGACCGGCGTAGGCTTCCCACGGCGGGGTTGCCCTCTGTGGAAAGGTTACCAACAGAGAGGGGCGACCCGCATGTCGCCCCTCTTGGTAGGTTGCAGCGTACCTCAGGCTACGGCCCGGGCGGCGTGTACTGGGCCCACGGGTCACCTGCCGCCAACTCAGTGGGCACGTTCCCCGCAGCCTTGTCAATAGTGTACTGCAAATGGACAGAGGGGTCGTACAACTCGAAGGCCTCGTCCCCGTTCTCAACCTTCTCCGCCATCTCCCGGTACTCGGCCCCCACTTCGCCTCCCAGTTCCTCGGCAACCTTGCGGGCCCACCGCGCCTGTCGCCCCTTGTCCGGCCCGCCGGAGCCCGCCAGCATCCGACCGGTGTCCATCTCCGCCAACCGCTGCTTCCCCTTCAGATGCACCACCCGGCTGATGATGCGCTCCATGCCGGCGGCGCTGCAGTGAGGGCAGGCCGACGGGGCAGTCACAGCGCCGATGCTGCGAAAGAAAACCGAGCTTACCCGGCCACAGGCGCCGCAGCGATACTCATAGATAGGCATCTCTCACCTCCTACGAAGGCCTTCCCATCCCTTTTGCTCGGTCAAAGGCCTCTTTAGAGTTCACTCTGGTGGACCGTCACGGTGGTGTGGAGGCCGCCGCGCACCTTATAGTCCAGGGTCACCGTCATGCGCTTCGGGCAGGCCACCTCCGCCAACTCCTTGAGAATGCGGTTGGCTGCGTGCTCCTGGACAATCCCCACCTGCCGATAGGACAGGAGGTAGTACTTGAGGGACTTAAGCTCGATGAGAGAGGGGCCGGGGACGTAGCGAAGCGTGAGGGTCCCGTAGTCCGGCAGGCCTGTCCAGGGACAGACGGCGGTGAACTCATCGGTGGTGATCACAACCTCGGACTCCTGGTCGGGGTATTCGTAGGGAAACACCAGGAGACACAGGGAGTCGATGGCCTCCTCGCCCACAAAGGGAACCTCACGGTCCAGGCTCAGATACTGCTCTTTTAGGTCTCCTCGCTCCGCCATGACCACAAAACCTCACGCCGGGCTTTCATCTAGGCCTCTCTCTTAGCAGGTTGCTGGAGAACCCTTTCGGCCATCCCCCTTCTCCCCCTTCCTGCCAGGAAGGGGGAGAATTTGTATCTGGGGGATACCCCCAGACCCCCACCAGAGGGGCTCCGCCCCTCTGGACTCCCGTTTTTCATCACCCTGTTAGTACGTTCCCTCCCAGCTTGCAAAGACAGGTGGGAATAGCCAACCCTAAGCAAGCGGACGACTACGGCGGCGCCGTCCTCACCTGCTCCAGGGTCAGCTCCACAAGCCCTACGGGCGCGGGGTAGCGCCAGGTAAAGGTGACATACCCGGCCTGCTCCGGGTTATACCGCTCCGCCCTGTCCCGCGGTATATCTCCAACAATGGCGCCAGGGACGCCCATGACCATCTTGAAGGGCGGAATCTCCGCGCGGGGAGCCACCACGGAGCCCGCCGCAATGGTGGACCAATCGCCTACCTTGGCGCCGTCCAGGACGACGGCGTTGATGGCCACCAAAACATGGTCCCCCACGGTAGCGCCGTGGATCACGGCGGCGTGGCCAACGGTGCAGAAGGAGCCAATGGTGGTGTTCCCGTGGATAACCACGCTGTCCTGGAAGTTCGAGCTGTTGGCGATGCGGATCTGGTTCAGGTCGGCCCTAAGGCTGGCGTGAGGGCCGATCCAGCACCGCTCTCCAATGACCACGTCCCCGATGATCACCGCAGTGGGGTGAACATAGGAGCTGGCGCCAATTTTGGGTCGCTTCCCCTCAAACTCGTAGATAGGCATAAGCTTCTCCTTCCTTTCAGCAATCGTTGTCGCCGCTCACCATCTCCCCCTTCCTTCCAGGAAGGGGGAGATGGTGGGTATGGAGCTAAAACCCCCTGTGCTCCCAGGGCAACTCAACCTTAGCGCCTGGGGCCCTGCTCCGCAACCGTCTCCAGCGCCTGCTTCACCTCCTCCTCCATCTGCCGGACATCCTGCGCCTCCGGTTCCTGGCGTCCATAGCGAACAGTGTTGAAGGCACGGGTCAACCGGCTTGAGCCCCCCCCTGGCCACACCCTGGCCAGGGTGTGGCTTTCATACTCCCACGGCGTCTCAAAGGACTGGCGTCCCAGCCCACGCTGCTGAAAGTGGTTCAGGGTGGTGTAGTAGAGCCGCAACAGCGCCCGCCGGGGCTCACTTCCCCGAGGCTGCGGGGGAGGGTCCTCCGCTACCTGGGCCTTGGGTTGAGGAAACAGCTTGCTCAACAGGCTAGCAAGGTCGGACCACAAGGGGGTCTGCCCCCGGCTGAAGGCACGCACCTCTCTCCCCCGCTGGCCCGGCTGCCGCCGCACAAAGGCCAGGTAGAGAAAGAACAGGAATACCAGGGCGACGTAGATAAGGCCAGCCCACCGGAGCACCGCGAGGAACCCGGAAAGCCAGTCCGGCATCAACCTCCCTTTTGCCAGATCCCGCAGCTCTTGCAGGGCGCCCAGGGAGCCCTGCAAGAGGTCCCCCGTCGCCTCCCCTTGGCCAAAGAGGTGAGCGATGAGCCACTGCAACCCGCTGACCGCGTACCCCATGGCATACGCCAGGGGCAGGGCCACTAGGAGGACCACACCGCGAACAACGTCGCCAACGGCACCGAAGAGCCAACCGGCCAGGCTGGCAGCGCCTCCAACAGCCACCAGGCTCAAGAGAATGCCCGTCAAAAGGACGGCCCCCAACACTCCCAGTGCGATCTGCATCCACCGCCGCCCAGATACGCCTTCCTCGGACTCTCCCTGAAACTGATTGAGCATCAAGGCGCTCAGGCCAACGAGGAAGAAAACGAAGCCGACCCACGTCATCCCCACGGAGATGGGAGCCAGGGCATCAATGACAGCACCCACGGTGATGACGATCAGACCGATTTTGAAACTGCGAAAGAGGAGGTCTTCAACGTCCGGGGCGGCGCCAATCTCCATGCCTCGCCACCAGAGGACAATGCCGGCGAGACCTCCCAGAACCTGATGGCCCAGCTCCCGGCCAGTGGAGTGCCCCGACACAGTATCGAGAATCCACAAAAGGTTGAACGAGGGAATGGCTGAACCGCCCCCGCCAAGAGCAATAGCCAGGTAAATGGCGCCCAGAGCTATGGCCATGCTCACCCCTTGGGCAACCAGGAGGTCAAGGTGCGGCGACTGGAGGGCCAAGGAGAGGGCCGCGGCGGCTCCCAGCAATAGGAGCACACCGATGCCGTGGAGGGGGCTGTTTCCCAGCCCCACCAGGACGCCTCCCAAGGCGACCAGGGTGTACCACCAGGTGGCCTCCATCAGCAGTATGGCCCAATAGAGGAGCCGGCTATTCCTGCCCATCGGACGCCTCACGGGCTCTGAAGTAAGGGCTCAGGTCTTGAAAAGCCATCATCGAAGGCATCTCGGCCTGGAGCGGCTCCTCCCCTACGTAAAGGACATGGACTCCGTATCCCGCTCGCTGAAGCTCGTGGAACCGCTCCGCCATGGACTGGGAGAAGACGCCGGTCACCAGCACCAGGGTTGCTCCAAAGGGGAGCCGCGCACGGTGCCGCTCCAGCACCTCCTCCATTGAGCCCGAGAGGTAGGGCCCCACCATCGCAAGGGTTTCGAAAATCGAGAGGTACTGGCTCCGGTCCCTGGCCGGGAGCACGCTCATGGGCCGCTCATACAGCAGAGAGGTGCCGTTGGTGAGCAGGCCCACCATCTGGCCCTGGGTGAGGGCATCATGGGCCACGGAGGCCGCCACCGTTACCCCTCGCTCCAACACCAGGCTGGAGAACCCGCGCCAGGCCACTCCCAGGGTGTCCAGGTTCAGCACCACCACCAGGCAGTGGCTCACGGTGGACTCGAACTCCCGTACCTTCAGGGCCTGGCTCCGGGCCGTGGCCTTCCAGTCCACCAGCTTCATAG
>SHYH01000041.1 GCA_009692865.1 Dehalococcoidia bacterium | reverse complement strand
CCCAGGTCCCCGTGGAGGCCCTGGGGATCGACTTCTGCTACAGCGCCACGCAGAAGTGCATCGGCTCCCCCCCTGGCCTCTCGCCCATCACCGCATCGGAGCGGGCCCGTGAGGCCATGAAGCAGCGGAAGGAGTCGCCCCGCAGCTGGTACCTGGACCTCTCCCTCCTTTACGAGTACTGGTCCAGCAACCGTCGCTACCACCACACCGCCCCCGTTTCCAACATCTACGCCCTGCGAGAGGCCCTGCGGATGATCCTGGAGGAGGGCCTGGAGGCCCGCTTCCGGCGGCACCGCCGCAACGGCCGGGCCCTACGGGCAGGCCTCCAGGCCCTTGGGCTCTCCCTCGTGGTGCCGGAGGCCTACCGAGCGGACCAGCTCACCTCGGTCTTCATCCCCGAAGGCGTCCCCGACCTGGAGGTGCGCCGCGCCCTCCTCTACGAGTACGGCATCGAGATCGGCGGGGGGCTGGGAAAGTTCGCCGGCAAGGTGTGGCGCATCGGCCTCATGGGGGAGTCCTCCAAGGAGGCCTATGTCCTGGCCCTCCTCGCCGCCCTGGATGTAGTGCTTCCGCGCCACGGCTACGAGGTGGCTCCTGGAGTGGGAGTCATGGAAGCCAGCAAGGCGCTAGCCGCGGAGCGCTAGCGGGGTTGAGGGGCTTTACGTATTTGTTTGCAGGGGCGTCCCGATGCTATCGGGACGCCCCTGCGTTGACCGCAGATGGGGGCGAGCCCTCACCCCTACCCTCTCCCGGAGCGTGAGGGATGCTGGCGATGCCCTGTTGTAGGAACAACCTTCAGGACTATTCAAGGAACTAACTAGGCAAGTGGACCCTAGGTGGGGTGAGAGGTGCGCCCCCGAAGCCGTTCCCACATCTTGCTGTACCAGGGAAGCATCAGGGAATCGGCGTACTCCTCGCCTTTAGAGGTGGGCAACACCCTGTAGACCCCGTGAAAGCCCATCTGCATGCTGATGAGCCCGTCCTGCTGCATCTTCCTCAGTACCCGAAGCACCATGCCCCGCTTCTGGCTGCCGTAGACGGTGGCCTCTACCTCCGCGGGAGTCTGGAGCAGGGCAGATTCGTAGGCCAGGTCCCGCTCGTCAATGCCCAGCTCCCGAATAGTGGGGCGCCTATCGTCACGACACGCCCTCACCAGGGCCACCAGGACCTCCCCGGCCATCGCCTCCGTGGTTTCCCACCTTGCCATGCGTGTCCCTCGCTTCTACGCCGTGGCTGTCCTACCGTGGGCCATGAACCTCTCCGGCCAGGACAGCCCTACGCTAGTGATTCGTCACAGAAACGACCAAACAACTCCACTCACTCCGCTCATCCTGAGATCAGGGCACGTCACCGACAACGATCCTGGGCTCCGAAGCAGTGACCCTGAACGTGGAGCTCCTGGGTCGCACGGACAGCCGTCGTTGCGCAGCCACAGCCCATTTTACAGCGCATCCTCATCGTTGTGCTGGGGGCCAGCCGACGTGCCAGAATGCGTGGCAAATGACATGAGCGAGCGCAGTCTCCTGATCATAAACGTCTGACAGCCCCCAGACACAAAGCAAGGGCAGGCGTTTTTTGCCTGCCCCTGCCTTGCTGCTTTCCCTTTGAGAGTTCCCGAGAGGTTTCCCTCTCTCAGAACCCTACGCTCTGTGGACGGTAAAGAACACCGGAGCCTCTACCAGCGAGGCGCCCGATCGCTTCCCCCACGGGAGCCCCCCTGACCGCCACTGCGACCCTGGTATCCACCAGAGCCGCCTCGGCTGGCTCCAGCCCCGCCCTCTGTCCGCGCCCTCGCCTCGTTCACCGTCAGCGTCCGCTGTCCCATCTCCTTCCCGTTCAGGGCGGCGATGGCAGCCTGGGCCTCGGCGCTGGAGGGCATCTCCACAAAGCCGAACCCCTTCGCCCGACCGGTTTCCCGGTCCTTTATCATCGTGACCTCAGCAACCTGTCCGTGGGCGCCGAACGCCACTCTCAGGTCCTCCTCGGTAGTCTCATACGACATGTTGCCAACGTAGATTCTCAAGTGCACATCCTTTCAAGGTTTTCTGAAGCATCAATTCGGGTCGCCAATGTCGGGAACGTTCGGAGAACCTTGTGCAGGACGAGGGGAAAGCTGTCTCGGACTGGCTTGGATGCTACGAACAATCGGACCTGGGGCCACAAATCTGTGCTTTCGCGACCCACTATACCACACAAAATCCCACTGTGCAACTGCCAATCGCAACCGTCTACTGCATGAATGCCCTCCCGTAGCCTGTCGAAGAACGGGCTGGGCGCCCTGTAGACCTTGCGTGGCCGATAATGTGACTAACAGGATGCGAGAAAGGGGTGTACAGAGGGGCGAAGCCCCTTTGACAGGGGTCTGGGGGTGACCCCCAGATATACATCCCCCTTTCCCCCTTCCTGGCCAGGAAGGGGGAAAGGGGGATGGGCGAAAGGGTTTTTCATCACCCTGATCAGCACTAGTACCCCATCTCCTGGAGAAAAACAGGGTTCTGTCGCCATCGCGAGGCGCTCTTCACCCACATCTCCAGGTGGACCGGGCGTCCCAGCATCTCTTCAATATCCTTTCGGGCCTCTACGCCCACCTGCTTCAGGGCCAAGCCACCCCTCCCGATGAGGATACGCCGCTGGGTGTCCCGTTCCACGTAGATGATTGCGCTGATGTAGTCCTTGCCACCATGCTCCGACGACTGTTCCACGAACGTCTCAATGGCGACGGTGGTGGCGTGGGGCACCTCCTCCTTGTACAGCCGGTACACCTTCTCCCGGATGATCTCGCCGGCCAGGAACCGCTCCGACCGGTCGGTCAACTCGTCAGGGGGGTAGAGCGCCTCTCCCTCGGGCAGCCGGCGCACCACCAGGTCCAGCAGCAGCGCCACGCCGTCACCCATCAGGGCGCTGATAGGGACCAGCTCCTGAAAGGGGTACCGCTTCTCATACTCCTCCAGGACCGGCAGAAGGTGGGGCTTGGCCACCGTGTCCACCTTGTTCACCACCAGGAACACGGGCTTCTCCTGTTGCCGCAGCTCCTCCATGAAACGCGCCTCGATATCGCCCGGCATCTTGGGCTCCACCACCAGCAGCAGCAGGTCCGCCTCTCCCGCAGCGAACTGCAGGGACTGAAGCATACGCAGATCAAGCTGGTGCATCGGCCTGCGCATCAGACCTGGCGTATCCAGGAACACCACCTGATACCCCTCCCCGTGGACCACGCCGCGAATGACGTGACGGGTGGTCTGGGGCTTGGGGCTCACGATGGACAGCTTGAAGCTCAGGAGCTGGTTGAGGAGGGTGGACTTGCCCACGTTGGGGCGGCCCAAAAGCGTCACGAAGCCTGCCCGAAAGGCAGGCGCCATCGAGGAGGGCGCTCCCTCCTCTTCTTCTCCGACAGGCTTGGGTTGGACGTCAGATTGAGCCATGCATTTCACTCTCCAGTATACCCGAACCGGTGCGCACCCTCTATCGGGCTTGGCAATCATACCCCAAATGGGCGACAATGAAAGCCAGGCCACGACAGGAGGAAGCATGCCCAATCGCTTGGTCCACGAGACAAGCCCCTATCTCCTTCAGCATGCCGACAACCCCGTGGACTGGCGCCCCTGGGGCACGGAGGCTTTTGACAAGGCCAGGGCCGAGGACAAGCCCGTTCTCCTGAGCGTGGGGTACTCAGCCTGCCACTGGTGCCACGTCATGGAACGGGAGTCATTCGAGAGCGAGGAGATCTCCCGCCAGATGAACAGGGACTTCGTCTGCATCAAGGTGGACCGGGAGGAGCGGCCCGACGTGGACAGCGTCTACATGCAAGCCCTCCAGGCCATGACCGGCCAGGGAGGCTGGCCCATGACCATGTTCCTGACGCCGGAAGGCAAGCCCTTCTTCGGCGGCACCTACTACCCCCCGGAGGACCGGGACGGCAGTGCCGGGTTCCCCAGAATCCTTCAGGCCGTCGCTACCGCCTATCGCCATCAGCGGGGCGACGTGGCCAAGTCCGCCAACGAGGTGGTGCGGCGCCTTCAACAGATGACCGGCGTTCCACCGGCCCGGGAGCCCCTCACGGCGGGCCTCATCTCCCAGGCGGCCCAGCGCATCAGTCAAGGCTTCGACCCGGAGCATGGCGGCTTCGGGACGGCCCCCAAGTTCCCCCAACCCCTCGTCCTGGAGCTCCTGCTTCGCGCCCACCACCGCACGGGTGACAACGACCTGCTTGGCATGGTGGAGCTCACCCTGCAGCGCATGGCCCGCGGCGGCATCTACGACCACCTGGGCGGCGGCTTTCACCGGTACTCCACCGACCCCTTCTGGCTGGTGCCCCACTTTGAAAAGATGCTCTACGACAACGCCCTCCTCAGCCGCCTCTACCTCAACGCCTACCAGGCGACTGGGAACCTGGACTACCGGCGGGTGGCCGAGGAGACCCTGGACTACGTTCGCAGGGAGATGACCAATCCCCTGGGTGGGTTCTTCTCGGCCCAGGACGCCGACAGCGAAGGGGAGGAGGGCACGTTCTACGTGTGGTCCCCCCGGGAGGTCATGGAGGTCCTGGGGCCAGATCTGGGAGCGCTGTTCAACCAGCGGTTTGGAGTAACCTGGGAGGGAAACTTTGAAGGGGGGACAACCATCCTCTCAGTGGTGGGAGACCTGAAGGCCATGGCCCAGAAGGCTGGCGTCCCAGAGGAGAAGATGCACCTCCTCTTGCAGGAGGCCAGGGAGCAGCTCCTGGCCCATCGCCGGCGGCGCGTCCCGCCCGCCACCGATGAGAAGGCGCTGACGGCCTGGAACGGCCTGATGCTGCGGAGCTTCGCAGAGGCGGCGAGCATCCTTCAGCGGGACGACTACCTGGAGGTGGCCAGGAGGAGCGCCGCCTTCCTTCTGGAGCGCCTGCGCCAGGAGGGCAGGCTCCTGCGCTCCTACCGCGACGGCCCGGCCAGGGTGAAAGGGTACCTGGAGGACCACGCCTTCCTCATCGAAGGGCTCCTGGCCCTCTACGAGGCCACCTTTGATCTCCGCTGGCTTAATGAGGCCCGCGCCCTGGCCGACCAGATGGTGGTGCTGTTTTGGAGCAAGGAGCAAGGAGCCTTCTACGACACCGGCACGGACCAGGAGGAGCTGGTGGTCCGCCCCAGGGACATCGTGGACAACGCCTCCCCGTCGGGAGGATCGGTGGCGGCCATGGCCCTGCTCCGGCTCGCAACGCTGACGGGCCTGCCCGACTACCAGCGGGTGGCCGCCCAGGCCCTGCGCTCGGTGCAGCCCTTCCTAGCCCAGACTCCCGGGGGCCTGACCTACTGGCTGTGCGCCCTGGACTACTACCTGTCGACGCCCAAGGAGATCGCCCTAGTAGGAAACCCGACCGACCCCCGGACCCAGGCCCTTCGCAGGGAAGTGTTTCAACGATACCTGCCCAATAAGGTGGTGGCCGGCTACAACCCGGAAGAAGATGATGAGCCCGAGCTGCCCATCCTCGAGGGCCGCACCGCCCTTAAGGGGCAACCCACGGCCTACGTGTGCGAGAACTTCGCGTGCATGATGCCCGTCACCGACCCTCAGGCCCTGGCCCAGCAGTTGGATACCCCGGCTAGCACGCTCGAATAGGCCCATGAGCCCTGCCGCCCCGCAGAGGGGGCGCCCTTATTGGTGATCATGCTGATCGCCATCCCCACGGGACGGCTGGTCGCTACCCTGTCAGCACCCAGGCTGACCAGGATGGCCGCAGCATGACGCTGGAGGGGGCCCCAGCCGGCGCAGCAGGTTGCGCAAGGTGACCAGAGCTCTCCTGCCCACGGGCAAGTCTGACCGACGCCAATTCGCCAGCGCACCCCTGGTCCACCTGGAGTCTCCTCGATCAGCCACTGAGCCCTCCTCGCATTACATCGGCTGTTCCCTGGCGCCTGTCTCAACAACTCTGGCCATATGGATACACCCAGGCTGTAGGGCCCTCCAACTACTCATTCCAAGGTACACTACAGGGAACACCGAAGCACCTATGGGAGCGACACTGAAGGGTGAGAACAGCTTGAACAAGGTCTTCATCGGGGCGGCCAGGTTCGAACTGGCGGCCTCCTGGCCCCGGAGGTAGTGGCAAGAGCACGTTGCGCGAGGCCCTGGCCGGTGCCCTCGGCGACTATGCCACCTCAGCGGATATCGAGACTTTCACGACCCGCACCCAGGCCCACGGTCCCCAGCCAGACCTTGTGCGCCTCGCAGGGAGGCGCATGGTCGCCGTCTCCGAGGCCGAAGGGAAGGGCCCTTTATCTGTCGGTGCCCTGAAGCGCATCGCTCTACGGCGAACTGACCACCTTTGGAGATTTTATCAGGAAGGCGCGGCTGGAGAAAGGCTTGAAGCAGGCAGAGGTGGCCTGCCTTTTGAGTACGCCCGAAATTGTGGGATGGTGGAGACGGTAAGCGGTGCACGCCCCAGGGCCTGACTGAGAGGCTCAAGCTAGTTGCCCTGGTAGAAGTAAAGCCCCGTGCCGTCCAGCCGCTGGCCGGTGAACTTCCGGTCCGTCCCCAGGGTCCCTGTGCTGGACCGCGTCTCACCAAAGGGCAGGTACTTGTTGGCGCTCTTCTGAGCCCCCGTGCCGTCGGTGCTGAGGGCGGTGCCTGAGAGGTGCTCCTGATGAACGTACTCCACGGCTGTGCCCTTCCTGAGGGCCACCAACCGGCCGCCCAGGTAGTAGTAGGTCGTGACCTCGCCGCTGGTCACGTTCTTCTCGTAGTATCTGTTGGGGTAGACGACGGTCTGGCCTCCCTCGGTCTTCTTGACCCGGTTGCCATCGCCGTCGTACACAAAGCCGTTCAGGGGGGTGAAAGTTGGGCATGAATTAGGCACGAACTTCTGGGCGCCCGTCAACACCAAAGCGCCCCACAGCTACAAAAACGGCCCCTGGGGGATGCATAAGGCGTACTGGGATGCTATGGGGAAGCCTAGAACAACACGCACGCCCTGAGACTCACAACCAGATGGTCGGGGAGGTGGGATTCGAACCCACGGCCCCCACGTCCCAAACGTGGTGCGCTACCACTGCGCTACTCCCCGACGCATAGCCAGCATAGCTTGTAACGGGTCGAAGGGAAAGTGCCCCCGGGGCGACTCGAACGCCCGCAACCGGCTTCGGAGGCCAGTGCTCTATCCACCTGAGCTACAGGGGCGCGTCCACCGTTCACTATAGCAGCGGCATCCTCTTGTGGCAAGGAGTCCCTACGACTCCTCTGGCTGCTCGTCCCGGCCAGATCGCCGCCGGGTGCCCTCCCCACCCTTTCGGAAGGCAGGCACCAACAGCAGGGGCGCCATGATGGTCGTGACCACGGTCATCATAATGGCCACGCCGAAGATGTCTGCACCGATAACGCCACGGGCCAGACCAACCCCCGCCATGATCAGGGCTACCTCGCCACGGGGGAGCATTCCGATGCCCACCCGCCACGCGCCCCGGAGGTTGAACCCTACCGCCAACGACGGCGCCCCCGCGCCGAGCACCTTCCCCACGATGGCCAAGAGGGTGATCACCAGACCGAAGGCCAGCACCGCGGCCATGGCCTTCAGGTCCACCAACATACCCATCACCACAAAAAAGACCGGGACCAGGGCATGGTAAAGCGCCTGCAAGGGCTCGGCCAGAGCCAAGCGCACCTGAGTGGTAGAAAAAGCCAGGCCCATGGAGTAGGCGCCGATGATCATGGCCAGCCCCGCCAGCTCCGCCACTCCTGACCCCAGCAAGGCCAGCGCCAGGGCCAAACCCAGCCGGGCCTTGGAGGAGCCAAACCAGCCAAGGAAACGATCCAGGTGAGAAGAGAGGAGAATCCCCAGCCCCGTCAGCCCCACCCAGAACCCAATGGCCTTGGCGCCTATCAGGGCCACCTGGGCGAGAGAGACTTGCCCTGCCGCCGCAATCCCTACCACAATGGTCAGCACCATGATCCCCAGCACGTCGTCTATCACAGCGGCCCCCAGAACGGTCACGCCCTCGGAGGTGTTCAGCCTCCCCAGGTCCGCCAACACCCTGGCGGTAATCCCCACCGACGTGGCCGTCATGATGGCCCCCATGAACAGGGCCGTGGGGTGCCAGAGGCTGTCAGCCAGGCCAAAGGCCACCACTGCAAAGGCCCCCAGGAAAAATGGGACCACCACCCCCCCTATGGCCACCACCGAGGCGGGCCCGACGTATCGGAGAAACAGACGCAGGTCTGTCTCCAGGCCCGACACGAACAGGAGCACAATGGCCGCCACCTGGGCCAGGGAGTAAAGCTCCAGGGAGACGGGGATCACGGTGGTTCCCCCCAGAGGCCCCTCGGGCACAGGAAACAGAGGCCCCACCCCAAAGAGGGAGAGGCCCCCCAAAGCAAAGGGGCCAAGAGCCACGCCAACTATGAGCTCCCCCAGCACCGCGGGGATCCGCAGGTACCGCTCACACACCTCACCAGCCACCTGGGCCGCCGCCAGGATCACGGCCAACTGCAGTACGAGAATGGTGACCCGGTGAATCAAGTCCTCTTGCATGTGACTTCCGTCCCTGCCTCTTCCGGGGTGGGAACACTAAGCCGCCATTATACTATGGCCCGCTGGGCCAAGGCATTTGTGTGTTGAGGGATGCCCAGGCGCCACAAATAATCACAGCCAAAGGCCTTGACAGCGGGGATGTCCCATCTCTATGATAGGCGAGATATGTGAGGGATGCCTCCCAAGCTCTGTTTACCATGTTGCCTCGGTATCTCTGCCTTTCAATATCGAACCGTGAAAAGGGGGTAAGATGACTCAGCCAAGAGGAATGACCCGGATCATCGCGCTCTTTCTTGTTCTCATTGCTACCTTAGCCGTCGCCATCGCCTGTACAGGACCCGCAGGACCCGCAGGACTCACTGGGCCCCAGGGATCCAAGGGAGACACCGGGACTACTGGCGATACTGGGCCTGCAGGGGCACGAGGAGCAACCGTGGCGGCGTCCATGGTTCTCGACAGCACGACCGTGAATGTCGGCACAAAGATCAAGGGCACTGGGGCTGGGTTTAAGTCCGGTGAAGAGGTCTACATCGCCCTGCTCATCGGCGGCCAAATCGCCGAGCTCGGTGTGGCAGGGGCCACGGCCGACGCCAAGGGCACCTTCGACTTCAATGGGCCTAGCCAGGGCCTGGGCGTCACTATCGTGGCAGGCAACTACACCCTCTTGGCGCTGGGGTTGAACGGCTCCCTGGCCTCCACGGTGGTGAAGGTGGTCGCAGTGCCCGCAACGGCTACCCCCGCTCCCAAGCCAGGGAACAGCCTGGTGCTTATCACCCTGGGCACATGCGCGGGCCAGCAGGTGGAAGGGTACGTGTCCGGGTTCGTCGCGGCTGAGGTCGTGACGGTGACCGTTGGAACTCTCACCGTTGCCAGCGGTACGGTTGGGGCTAACGGCGCCCTCTCCTTCAAGGGGCCCACGGCCGGCATCCCCGCCACCCTGAAGGTCGGCGAGTACACACTGACGGCCAAGGGGAACATGGGCTCTCTGGCCACGTCCTATCTAATAATGGCGGCGGCCTGTAAGTAGGACCCGTCGCGACTCTGCGCAACTAGTAAGAAGGAGGGGCTTTGAAGCCCCTCCTTCTGTTTAATGGCTCTTGCTCAAGTTGCCGAGACGTGACGAACAGCCAGGAACGGGTTGCCTTGGTCCCAACGTAGGTGCTCAGCATGCTGAGCACCTACAGGTCACTAGGCCCGTTCGTGGTTTGACAGGCTCACCACGAACGGGAAACTCCTCCCCACAAGCGAGGAGGGAACTCCGCTCATCCTGATCTCCTCGAAGGGCGCCCGTCGAAGGCCAGGCAAACTATTAAACGTTCTCGCGAATCAGACTCTAGGAGTCCTTGGGGCCGGCGGCCTCCTCTTCGGGCAGGTCCGTCAGGAGGCGCACCTTGACCCTTCGGATGCGGCGGCCCGTGGTCGAGAGCACCTCGACGTGAACACCCTCGGCCGTGAACTGATCGCCCGGGTTGGGGACCCGCCCCAGGTGGGCATACACAAAGCCCCCCACCGTATCGAACCCCTCCCCCTCGATCTCGACTTCCAGTTGCGCTTTCAGGTCGTCCAGGCTGAGGCGCGCGTCCACGATGGCCTCCCCTTCACCCACCCATTCCACCTTGGGCTGCTCTCGTTGGAACTCATCCTCAATCTCCCCTACGATCTCCTCCAGGATGTCCTCGATGGTGACCAGGCCAGCGGTCCCTCCGTACTCGTCCACAACGATGGCGATGTGGACCCGCCCCTCCTGGAACTCCCTGAGAAGCTCGTAGACCCGCTTGGACTCGGGGACAAAGAGCACAGGTCGGGCCAGCTCCCTTAGGCTGACCTTCTCAATGCCGCCCTCCTGCAGCGAGCGAAGGAGGTCGCGCACGTAGACGATGCCCACGACCTGGTCCACGGTCTCTTCATAGAGCGGGATGCGGCTGTACCCGTAGGCCAGGGCCAGCTCCACCACGCGACTGGGCGGGTCGTTGACCTCTACCGCCACCATGTCCACCCTGGGCACCAGAATCTCCCTGACCTGTGTCTTATCCAGGTTCAGCACCGCGCGCAGCATCTCTATGGCCTCGGGGTCAGGGGGGGCGGGCCGCTCTTCGGTGGGGGCAGAGGCCTCGGGCGTCAGAAGCGGCTCCCACGGAGCACGAAGGAAAGCCGCCTCTCGGTCCACAAGGACGCGACGCCAGACGGGTCGGGCCGCCAAGGTCAGGGCCAGCAGCAACGGCGCACCCACACGCGCCATGCTCCAGGCATACCTTCTCCCCAAGGCGCGGGCCCCAGCCTCCAGGGCCAGGAGCACGGCCAGAAAGAGAACAAAGACAAGAGCAACTGCCAGGTTGGAGAGGCCCAGAGAAACGCCCAGCCCCGCCGTCAGCAGGACGGCCACCAGGCACAGGAGAAATCGAACGCCCTCTATCGCTACCTGCGGGTCAGGGCCCAAGGAGCGCAACCGTTCGACGAGGGAAGAGAGGTCAGGAGGGGAGGCAATGCTGGATGAGCGAAGCCAGGCAACCAGCGCAGCCCGGAGGGCGCCGCTGAGGCCAAAGAGCAGAAGAACGCCCGCCAACGTCACGCCTGCGAAGATACGCCCTAGATCGTCCACGGCCTCATTCCCCAAGGGGTCCCCAGCAGGGTTCGCCCTGCCAGAGCGTGCCCTTCACCCACGCTACGGTGCGCGCATTGGCGCCTGCGGCGATTATGAGTGTGAATGGCGTGCCCTACACCCACGTTCAGGCAGGGCTGGCCCCGCACCCACATTTTCGGCAACCCGCCAGGCGCCGCAGGCGACCGTCCGCTTCATCGGCTTGTTGGGCACACCACATCCTCCTAGCCGTGCGTCAGCTTCATGTGCTTCACCGATGCGGATATCAGCTCCTTGAGCACCGTCAGGTCGACGTCAGCCAGCCGCTTGACCTACAGGCAAGACTTCCCGGTCTTGTGCTTGCAGAGCTTGGCTAATAACGCATCGTTGCCGTCAAAGCCTTCCATGATGTAGAGCGTCAAGTTCTGCTTTCGGGGCGCAAAGCCGGTAAGGGGCCAGTCGCCCTCGCGACCGCTGGCGTATTTGTAATGGTAGATGCCGAATCCCACTATGCTGGAGCCCCACATCTTTGGCTCCGCTCCGGCGGCCTGCTTCATGATTCGGAGCAGAGGCAAGCAGTCCTGACGGCGGGCATCGTCGACAACCCCCTTGAGGAAGGCGTCTACGCTCGCATCGATGGGTTTGGTCTTGAGATCCGCCATGGGTAGTCCTGTCCCTTGGTTGTGCCTAACATCGTCTAGGTCTTGCTCTCGGGGGTCGTCCTGCGTCGGATGGCCCTGGCAGGCATCCCCACCACCAGGGTCCCAGGCGGGACGTCGCGCACCACCACGGCCCCCGCCCCCGTTGCCGCGCCGGCACCCACCCTGACAGGCGCCACCAACAGGGTGTCGCTCCCCAGAAAGACGTCCTCTTCCACCACCGTTTGGTGTTTCTCAACGCCGTCGAAGTTGCAGGTGATGGTCCCCGCGCCAATGTTGACGTTTGCGCCGATGGTGGCGTCTCCCACATAGCTGAAGTGCCCCATCTTGACGCCCCGCCCCAACCTACTCTGCTTCACCTCGGCATAATTGCCTATGTGCACTCCAGCCTCCACATAGGTTTCTGGGCGCAGGTGGCTGAAGGGGCCTACCTCCACCCCCTCCTCCAGCACCGCTCCCTCCACCACCGAGGCCTCCACCTTGCACTGGTCTCCGATGGTTGTGTCCCGCAGGATGGTGCCTGGGCCGATGGCGCACCCGGCGCCCACGGAGGTCTTACCCAGGAGAAAGGTGTGAGGATAAAGGAGCGTATCGAGCCCGATGGTCGCCTGCCTGTCGATGTAGACGGTGGCCGGGTCCATCATGCCCACGCCCTGAAGCATCCAGTGCTCCCGGATCCGTTGCCGCAGCACCCCTTCGGCCTGCGCCAGCTCCACACGAGTGTTCACCCCCATACCCTCCAGGGGGGCATCCAGGGTCTTCATCGCTACCCGCATCCCCTGCCTATGGGCCAGCTCTACGAGGCCGGTCAGGTACACCTCACCCCCCGGAGAGGGTCGTAGCGAATCTATCGCCTCCTTCGCCCATGCTATGCGAAGGCAATACACCCCCACGTTCACCTCTGTGAGCTTACGCACCTCTTCACTGGCCTGGGCCGCCTCTACAATCCCCACTGGCGTTCCTGACGCATCTCGAAGGACTTTCCCCAGGGCCTGGCTTCCCAATTTATCAGGATGGGCCGTCACAAAGGTGATGTCCGCGTTCTGGGAAAGGTGAAGAACCATCAGCTCTCGAAGGGTCTCGGGCCGGATGAGGGGAAGGTCACCGTTGACCACCAGGAGGTGCCTTGCCTCTTCATCCAGGGCCTGGAACGCCGCAGCCACGGCATCTCCCGTGCCCCGCGCCTCTCGCTGCTCGGCATAGCAGACCATATCTCCCAGAGCATCTCGATAGGCCTGGGCCTGCGGAGGGACCACCACCACAGGGGTACCGACCCCTGCCTCCCTCAAGGCATCCACCACGAGGCGCACCATGGGCATCCCGCACAAGGGATGGAGCACCTTGGGGACATGGGAATGCATCCTCGTGCCCTTGCCCGCCGCCAGGACTACCCCGCTCCAGCCTTCCATGGTCCCTGCCTCCTCCTTTGGGTGCTCGACCTCCGTCTCGCAGATGACCGTTCGCTTGAACGGGATGCTACAGGAGGGCCAGGATACGTGTCAAGGCAACAGAGGCAAGGCTCCGCCACACCTGGCCGTACAACCCATGGGAGTCGCTCTCCCCCAACGGGAGCGATAGCGGATTCCAACCCCTCACCACCGCTCGTGAATCCGAACTCGTGAGCAATGGGGCCAGCATTCAGGTGGGAGTGGTATGCTATAATTGCCCCCACGGAGAGGTGGCCGAGTGGTTGAAGGCGCCGCTCTCGAAAAGCGGTACTCACCTTGTGGGTCGTGGGTTCAAATCCCACCCTCTCCGCCATGGGTAGTTTTCCACCATCGTCGGCAGGGAGAGGTGCTGGAGTGGTCGAACAGGCGCGCCTGGAAAGCGCGTATCCCGAGCAATCGGGATCGTGGGTTCGAATCCCACCCTCTCCGCCATCCTCCTACGGAGGGGCGCCCCTTCATGGATGACCTGAACTATTGGGTTGCCTTCAACCGGATCCCCGGCATGGGCACCGTGCGTTTCCGCACCCTGGAGCAGGCCTTCACCACC
>SHYH01000040.1 GCA_009692865.1 Dehalococcoidia bacterium | reverse complement strand
AGTCGGCCAACATCAACCGGAAGATCACGGCCATCGGGACTGGGCCCTTCATGGCAGCAACGGACTACGAGTACAGGGTGGGCATAAAATTGCGCCGCAACCCCGACTACTGGGTGTCCGACGAACGGGGCAACCGGTTCCCCTACCTGGATGGGGTGCAGCTGGCGCTCATACCCGACTTTGCAGCCGCTCTGGCTGCCTTCCGGACGGGGAAGATCGACCAGGGGGTCGCCCTCGTCGGCGCCACCCAAGTGCGGGGTCTCATGAAAACCAACCCCACCACGCTGGTCCAGGAGCGCAATGCAGGCCCCTCCACTTTGGCTATTGGAGTGGGGTTCCGGTTGGACAAAGAGCCCTGGAAGGACGTGCGGGTGCGCCGGGCCCTGTCCCTGACCATTGACTACGAGGCCTTGGCTCAGACGGTCGTGGAGGTCCCCTATTTCGGGGCCTCCTGGATCTCCGGCGCCTGGTATGGACAGCCAAGTAATTCTCTCGAGGTGATGACCAAGGAGTGCGGCTGCCCCTGGTACCAGGGCCCTGACGTGAAACGGGCCAAGGCGCTCCTGGCCGAGGCGGGCTACCCCAACGGCTTCACCACCACCCTCGAGTATTTCCCATATAACTCGGTGTATACCCCGACCTATGAGTTCATGTCTTTTGCCTGGGCGGAGATCGGGGCCATCGTCAAGCTTAAGACCTTGGACCTGACTATCTACCGGCCCAACCTGGAAAAGGGCGCTTGGACCGACCTGTCGTTAACCTTCCTCAACCCCCCACCCGCCTCGATATATGCGGCGGTCCAGCACTTCGTCCCGGGACAGGGCGCGAACCCCATCACGGGGTGGGTCAACGACCCGAAGATGACGGCCTGGGTGAAGGAGTTCAATGCGTCCTACAAGGACGACGCCAAGCAGAAAGACATCGCGAGGCAGATGCGCGCTTACTACATGGACCAGGTGATAACCATCCCCGAGCCCCTGGGCCGCACCTACGGCATCCTGGCCCCCAGGCTCCGCAACTACCAGCCTGCAACCGGCGCCCTGATCACTTCGGACTTTCGGGGGACCATGTTCGCCTGGATAGACGACGACTGGGCATTCAATAAGTAGGCGCTGAAGGTGATGGGAACAGTGATGTCCCGGTGATGGAAGTGCACCTCATCGGGGCTTCACTTATACTGGCGAAGACTTGACGCCCACATGAATAGATAAGGAGGCAACCCATGGACTTTTCGGCATCGAGCTACACCGTTGAGCAGGAGCAGTTCCGAAAGGAGGTCCGGGCCTGGCTGGAGGAGCACATCCCAGAGGAGCACAAACAGCCGGTTGACCCCCGGGACCTGACCTCGGACGATTTCCAGTGGTGGCTCCAGATGCGCAAGGAGATCTCCAAACAGGGGTGGCTCCACCCCACCTTTCCAAAGCAGTATGGTGGCGGCGGACTTACCGCCGACCACGAGGCCGTCATCCAGGAGGAGTTCGCCCACGCCAGGGTGAGCCGCATCATGTACTCCTCTAACTTCATCTTCCCCGGCCTCCTGGTGTGGGCTACCGAGGAGCAGAAGGAGCGGTTCCTGAAGCCCCTCATCACCATGGACAAGGTGTGCTGGTACAAGATGACCGAGCCCCAGTCCGGCGCCGACCTGGCCGGCATCCAGACCCGTGCCGTCCGCGACGGCGACGACTGGCTTGTCACGGGCCAGAACGTTTTCATCAGCGGCGGCACCGGCCCCGACAGGCCCAACTGGCTCTACGGCCTCGCCATCACCGACCCCGATGCCCCTCGCCATCGCAACATGGCCTGCTTCATGATTCCCGTCCCCTCCGAGGGGCTGGAGATCCGCCAGCAGAACCTCCTCAGTGGCGACGAGCAGCACTTCATCTTTCTGGACAACGTGCGTGTGCCCAGCAGCAACATGATCGGCGGCGACCATCAGGGGTGGCAGGTGGCCAGTTCCAACCGGGAGCAGGAGCACAGCGGCACCGGCAGGGGCTACGCTCAGGACGAGGTGGCAGAGAGGCTCGTGGAGTACGCCCGCTCCACCAGGCACAACGGGGGCACCGTAGGCCAGAACTCTGTGCTCCAGCAGCACACTATGGATGCCTACCTGGAGGCCCATGTGGGCAACATCATGCAGATGCACAACTACTGGATGTACCATAACAGGATGCAGGTCCAGTACGAAGGGAACATGGCCAACGTCCACAACCGGGAGTATACCCTTCGCAACGCCGTCCGCGTGCGCGATGTCATGGGCCTGTACTCGCTTCTGGGCGCCCGGGACCCCCTGGCGCCCCACGGCGGCGCCCAGGAGGTGAGCCAGCGCGGAATGGCCGGCCAACACCACGCCGGCGGCAGCACCAACATCATCAAGGTGATTCTGGCCCGGCGCATCGGCATCAGCCGCACCCAGGAGCGGGCCGCAGTGACCCCTGCCACTGCCGGCCAGATCAGCGGCTAGGGCTTCTCGACTTCACAACGGTCCGAAACAAGGCGCAAGAGTCCCGATACAATCGGGACTCTTGCTTTTCACCCACGCGGGATTCAGGCAGTTAACACGCAAGGGCCACCCCTGGTGATGGGGTGGCCCTTGGCATCGTCGCAGTGTCGACCGGATGCCGACCTAGCGAGCCTTCCAGACGGGCTCACGCTTCTCGGCGAAGGCCCGTGGGCCCTCCTTGGAGTCTTCCGTGGTATTGAGCAGGAGGTTGATTCCCTGCTGGAGCTGGTAGGACCCTGTTATACCCGTCTGGCGCCAGTACTGGAGCATCCTCTTCGTCCCCTGGACGGCCAGCGGGGCGTTGGCGCCAATCTGCTCGGCTATCTCGATGGCCCGGGGCATGAGGCGGTCCGGCTCCACCACCTCCTGGACAAAGCCGATGCGCCAGGCCTCTTCGGCGGTCATGTTTTGGCCGGCGAAGAGCATCATGGCTGCGTGGCCCATGGGCATGAGGCGTGGGGCCCAGTGGATTCCCGAACCCGGCATGATGCCCCGCCTGACCTCGCTCAGGGCGAAGTAGGAGGTCCTGGAGGCGATGCGAATGTCGCAGTCGCAGCACCGCTCGGTGCCGCCGCCCATAGCCAGGCCGTTAACGGCGGCAATAAAGGGCTTGGGGTTGTCGGAAAGGGTCCCTGGGTGTTTGCGGGTAAATGCACCGCGGAGGGTGATGGCCGCAACCTGTTTGTCCTTCTCCTCCGAGGTGATCTCTCCCTTTTGGTGCTTGGCGTTGGCCTCGGCGATCTGCCCGTCCCTGTCGGCCCGGTCCCGAAGGTCCATGCCGGCGGAGAAGGCCCGGCCGACGCCGGTGATGATGCCCACGTACATGTTCGAGTCAGCGGTGAAGTCCGCCAAGGCCTCATCCGTGAGGCGGGGGATATCGCCACCACTGGCGTTCAGGCGCTCGGGGCGGTTCATGGTGAAAATAGCGTAGTGGCCCTTGGGGAACTTCTCGTAAATGACATCCGGCCTTCCATCTTGTGACATCTTTTTCTCCTCTTTCCTGCGGAGTAGTGTGTGCCTTCAGGCGCCCGCCACCCGCCTCCCTGGTGACGCCCTGTTTTTGCTAAGGCTGTCACTTTGCAGGCAGCTGCCACCCGCGGCAGCAGTGCCCAGCATACACCAAAAGCCGAGGGTGGGGAATCCCCCGCCGGAAACGGCTACCTAGGCCGTTAATCGCTTTTCCTAACGCTCAGGCCCTCGCCATGGCTAGCGTCTGCTCACCTTTGAGATGCCTGAACACTCCTGCGGCGAAGTAGGATGGCGCTCACCAGTCCACATAACATGGCGAGCGCACGGCATGCCTCAATCAAATAGACCACCTGGGTTGAAGAACCGGATTCTTGATTGCCCTGTTAGGGAAGCACACCAGTGGCGCCTGATGACCTGGCTGGAAAGACCCGCACGATGCCCCAAAGGCTGGCCTTCCTGAACGGTTCACGGTGGGCTCCGTAGAGGTAGTTGCCAGCCTGGCGCTCCGGGCCTCCCGCTCCCCCCTTCGTAACGGCCGTGACCTCTTCTCGCCCTCCTTCGCTTCTCGCTTTCCAACCAGTCAGACGGGAAGCCCCTGCTAAAAGCTCGCGTGGAACCCCACCTTGCTTCAGCTATTCTTCTAGGTCCGCCGGTTGACAATGCTCATCAACATAGTTGACTATATTCATCAACATTTAGAGCGTGAAAACAGAAGGCCATCACAGCCACCCTGACTGTAGGTGTGCCGCGAGGACTGGAAGAGGAGGCGTGATGCTCAGTTCTTTCCCCTGGGGAAGAGCGCCCAAGGCTGTCTTCCTGATGCTGGTGGCCTTTGGCGCAGCTGTAGCGCTGGCTGGCGTAGCGGTGGGGTGCATCGGAGGTGAAGAGGAGACGCTGGTCATCGCCGTCCAGCCCACTGCCACTCAGACAACGCTGGCGGCCCAGGCAACCGAGCTGGAGGGGTTCCTTGAGGCTCGGGTGGGAGTGAAGGTGGAGCTGCGGTTTCCCACCACCTACGCAGGAGTCATCGAGGCCCTGCGCTTCGGCCACGCCCAGGCGGCCTTCATGAGCGCCTGGCCCTCTGCCCTTGCCAACAAGCACGCTGGCGCGGAGGTGGTCCTGGCAGAGGTGCGGGAGGTGGTGATCGGCGACGAGAAGACCGAGGTCCCCTACTACTTCTCCTACTGGGTGGTGCCCCAGGACAGCCCCTATCACACCCTGCGGGAGCTAAGGGGAAAGCGGGTCAGCTTCCCTAGCCCCCTCTCCACCTCGGGCTACGTGGGCCCTGTGGCCAGGCTTATCGAGCTCGGGCTGCTGACCCCCCCGGAGGGTAAGGAGGCCGACCCGAAGCAGTTCTTCGGCCAGGTGTTCTTCGCCGGTGGCTATGCCCAGAGCTGGGAGGCGCTGAAGCAAGGGCAGGTGGATGTGACCGTCATCGCCGGAGACGTGGCGGAGAAACTGTACCGCGAGGTGCTGGCGGGCACCCGCGTCGTGGAACAGCAAGGGCCCATCCCCTCTCACGCCGTGGTGTTCAGCAAGGAGTTGAAGGAGCCCCTGCGGTCCAAGCTCCAGGCCGCCCTTATGGAGCTGGGAACGCCTGAGCATGGGGAGATCATGAGGAAGTTCATCTCCGGCATCTTCGTGCGGTTCCAGCCCACCACCACGGAGGAACACCTGGCCTCTTTGAACCGCTTCCTCCAGGCGACTCGCCTCGCTTATACCGAGACCCTGAGGTAGTTGCGTTGAGAGGTTCGATGGAGCGGATGAAGGGAACCAGGAGTGGCATGGAGTATCGGTGGGCGCTGGAGGTCCAGGACCTCTGGTTCTCCTACAATGGCACAGCCGATGTGCTCAGGGGGGTCAACCTGAGGGTGGAGAAGGGCCTTCTGACCATGCTCCTAGGCCGCAGCGGCAGCGGCAAGACGACGCTCCTGAAGGTGGTGAAGGGCCTTCTGAAGCCCCAAAAGGGCGCCCTGACCGTTCTGGGAGTCCCCTTTGCAGGAGAAAGGAAGTCGGCCAGCCGGGAGGTGGCCTACATTCCTCAAAACCTGGGCCTGGTGCGTAACCTCACGGCCCTTGAAAACACACTCACCGGCGCATTGGGCCGGAGCGGCCCGTTCCTCTCCCTGCTGAAGGTTTTCTCCAAGGAGACAGTGGAAGAGGCTCGAGAGTGCCTGGCCCTCCTGGGTCTTGAGGGAAAGCACCAGGAGAAGGCGTACAACCTGAGCGGAGGCGAGAGGCAGCGTGTGGCCATCGCGCGGGCCCTCATGCAAAGGCCCCGCCTTATTCTGGCCGACGAATTCGTCTCCCAACTGGACCCGGTGATGGGATTTGAGATCATGGAGATGGTGAGGGAGATCGCCCGAAAGGGCGTCTCTCTCCTCATCACCACTCATGAAATGGGCATCGCTGCCCGATACGGCGACAGGGCCGTGGTGATGAAAGAGGGGATGGTGGTCTACGAAGGGACCCCCTACGAGGTGGGCGAAGAGGGGATGCTGGAGCTGTTGAGATGACGAAAAGACAACTGGTAACGCGGCTCGTCTACCTTCTTGTGGCAGGAGCGGCAGTAGTCTCCCTCGCCGGTATGGGGCTGCTCGACCCGGTGGAGATCGCTCGCGCAGTGGCCCGGCTGGGGTCTTTTGTCGGGGACCTGTTTCCGCCCAACCCCACCGTTCTCCCCACCCTCGCGCGGGCGATGGGCGAGACGGTGCAGATCGCCTTCGTGGGCACCCTTCTGGGCTTCCTTTTCTCGTTCCCCTTGGCCTTTCTGGCTGCCCAAAACCTGTTCGGCATCACCGTCACCGGGCCCGTGCGGTTCCTACTGGGGATCGTGAGGACCATCCCCTCCTTGTTGTGGGCCGTTGTCTTTGTGGTGGCCTTTGGCCTGGGGCCTGCCGCAGGCGCCCTTGGGGTGGCCTTCTACACGGTGGGCTACCTGGGCAAGCTTTACTACGAGGCCTTTGAGGGCGTGGACCCGGAGGTGGTCGAGGCGGTAAAAAGCGTGGGAGGCACCAGGCTGCAACTGCTGGTGTATGCGGTGTTGCCGGAATCGGCCAATGCCCTCGTGAGCCAGTTTCTCTTCATGTTCGAATACAACATCCGCTCCTCCACCATCATGGGTTTTGTAGGGGCAGGAGGGATCGGGTTCTACATGCTGGGGTACCTCCAGCTTCTCCAGTACCGGAACCTTCTGACGGCCCTGCTCCTTACCCTGGCAGTGGTGATGGCCGTGGACTACGCCAGCGGGAAGCTCCGGGCCCTGGTTCTCCCCGCTGTGCCCCGAAGAACCCGGAGCTAGGGGCTCCCCCCTACCGGAGACGTCCCGGTGAGATACCGGAGCAATACCAAACGAGTCGCCGAACCGCTAGCCGCCCTACAGATAAGGGCCTCCTGGCAGGTTGCTGAAAAAGGGGAGTCCAGTCCCGATGCATCGGGATTGGTGGGGGTCTTCCCGACTTGTCGGGACAGATATAACTCTTACCCCCTTCCTGACCAGGAAGGGGGTAAGAGGGATGGTCGGAGGAGTTTTTCCGAATCCTCCTGGACATCCTGCTTGTTGGGGTTGCCCCTTTCATCGGATAATCTTGTGGAAGGTTGCAGGGTACGGTCTAAGTTCTAAGTTTTGAGCACAAGGAGGAGTTATGTATCGAACCGACATGTATGAGGGGACGATTGCAGAGACCATCACCATTCGGGGCTACAACGGCGATGCCATCCACACCTATCTCGCCAGGCCTCTGGGCCCGGGCCCCTTTCCGGGCATGGTCCTGCTCCACCACATGCCCGGCTGGGATGAGTGGACCAAAGAGACCGCCCGCAAGTACGCCTACCATGGCTATCTCGCCATCTGCCCGAATCTGTTCGAGCGAGTGGGCCACGGGACCCCTGAAGACGCGGCGGCCAAGGTCCGGGCCGCAGGTGGCGTGCCCGACGACCAGGTGGTGGGGGACGCCGAGGCCGCGTTGCAGTACCTGCGCTCCCTGCCAACCAGCAACGGCAAGGTCGGTGTGTTCGGCACCTGCTCCGGCGGGCGCCAGGCCTACCTGGCCGCGTGCCGAGTCAAGGGGTTTGACGCCGTGGTGGACTGCTGGGGAGGCAACGTCGTCCAGGCCAAGGAGCGGCTCACGCCGGCACAGCCCGTGTCGCCCCTGGACTACACCAAAGACCTCTCCTGCCCCATCCTGGGGCTCTTCGGCAACGACGACCAGAACCCTCCGCCCGCGCAGGTGGACATCCACGAGGCGGAGTTGAAGAAGTTCAACAAGCAGTATGAGTTCCACCGCTACGACGGCGCAGGCCACGGCTTCCTCTACTACGATCGCGCCGTCTACCGCCAGGAGCAGGCCATGGACGCCTGGAAGAAGCTGTTCGCCTTCCTGGAGAAGAATCTGAGCACGCCGGCTCGGTAGCAAGGAGGTGGGCGATGTGCACGGGGATCATCGAAACGGCCAACATCTGGGGCAGCGCCAAGGGAACCCAGGGATGGCTCAACCTGAGCCATGTCCACGTCTCCTATGACCACCCCTTTCATGCACCTGCGGAGCACACCCTCAACCTGGACTTCGTCAACGAGGCTGCGGACATCGGCGCCCGGGTGGCCGTAGAGCTGAACGCCGAGTCGGCGCGAGCCGTGACCCAGGCCCTCCTCAAGACCGTGGAGGGCGGCGAGCAGGTGTGCACCGGGATCGTTGAGAAGGCCCAGATTTGGGGGAGCGGTAAAGGGCCACAAGGCTGGTTTAGCCTTCGTCAGAGCAGTGTCACCTATGACTCTCCCTCTCACGCTCCGTCAGAGTTCACCGTGAATGTGGACTTCCGCAACGAGGCTGAGAGCGGCGGCGCCCGTGTGGCCGTGGAGCTCAACCCAGACTCGGCCCGGGCCCTTGCCCAGACCATCGTCAAGGTCCTGGAGCGGGCCGAGTCGGAGGGGGCCCTCAGCGGCCATTAGCAGCAGCGTTGTTGCAAAACGCAGTACCGGCCCGCTGCCATCGTGAAAAGGGCCGCTCACTAGAGGGGGCTTTGCAACAAAATGTTATTCTGAGTGTGGCGAAGAATCTTCGCCGAGACGGGGGCAGACCCTTCGCCGCCTTCGGCGAGCTCAGGGTGAAAAGGGATTAGCCGGGTTTTCGTGCAAGCTCACAAGAGGGGGGATCAAGCCTGCTCGCTGGCCTGCCGGTACGCGCCTTGAAGGGCCTCACCCAGGGCCCTACGGTCCTCATAGGCCCCCTTGACCACCGCCTCCACCTTGCGGTCCCCCGCAATGTACAGGGTAGTGATCCAGAGGTTCCCCCGCTCCTGGTAGTGGTGGGCAACGGACACGGTGCCCGGGGGGAGGGCCCTGGTCATTAATTGGTCTAACTCGTCCATTAGGGTAGCCACCTGCTCTCTACTGAGTGCTTCGGGGTTCTCGACGGGCCCCAGCCGACGCCAGCCGTGCTCAAGAAACATCCTCGGCGGTCCGCCGCCACTTCCCACGTTAATTATAGGGCTAACGTGCCCCAACCGCATCAAGGCCGCCTCGGACCTCCAGGGGGCGGGCTACGAGATCTCCCACGGAGGGTACGACGGCCGCTACGTCCAGGCTGACCCGGACCGGCTGGTGCCGGTGGACGTGCTCCGGGAGATAGAGCAGGCTGGGACCATCGGCAAGCTTCACGACCAGTTCCTGTCCACTTCGGGCCTGGCCAACCCCCTGGCCAACAGCCGGCGGCTGGGGCGTGAGATGGCTGAACAACTCAAGAAGGATGGCGTGGACGCCGTGATTCCCACGTCCACTTGAGGGACCAGCACTCGCAGCGGCGCTGCGATACAACCGAGCTGGAGAAGGCGGGCATCTCCGTGGTTCAGGTGACCGCGGTAACGCCGGTGGCCAAGATGGTCTGGTCCAATCGCATCGTGCTGGGCCACGGCATCGTCCACCTCCTGGGCGACGCCGACTTGTCCTTGAAGGAGGAGAAGGACCTACGGCGGTGGCTGGTGCAACAGGCCCTGGAGGCCCTCAAGAGCGACGACAAGAGCTAAAGAAGAGCCTATCTCAACGACAAACAGGTAGGGGGGGGAGCCAGCTAGAGCTGGCTCCCCCCCCTACCTGTTTGTCCTGCGCGCTCCCAGGCCCTACGAACCACCTGCGTCCCCATGAGGGGGGACAGCGGGTGTGAGCGTGAAGCGTAGCTAGCCGCGAAGTGCCTGCTGGGTGAAACCGTACTGCTGCAGGGCCGACTCGAGGGCCTCGGCCCCTTGATCTATCACCACCCCTTGGCGGCATGCTGCCCAATCGCTTCAACGGCTTCCGGGGCCCTTCCGTTCACGGAGAGGACCTCCAACGCCTGGAAGCAGATGAAGGGATGCTTCCAGGCGTCCCACAGGTGCGAAGTCGTGGCAAGCCAGGGCGTCTTGCAACATCCCTCGTGAGCATGCTAGTCTGTGAGGCGCTCCGCTTCTCTTGCGCCCCGTGGGGGCCTTTGCCCAGGCGCCAGGCGGGGGGAAAGTCGTCAGTCGAGGAGTGGCTAGGAAAATGAGAGGTCGCTGGATTCTCATAGGAGGGCTAGCCGTCCTCGCCCTTGTTTTAGCAGCCTGTGGTGGGCAAGCTGTCCCTTGGTCAAGCGAGCCCGAGCAGGTGGACGTCACACTGTCTGAATTTACGGTCGACAGCTCCCGTATCACCTTTGCCAGGGGCACAACCTACCGCTTCATCGTCACGAACAGGGGACAGCTCGCCCACGAGTTCATAGTCGTGCCTCCGGGCCACCAAGGGCATGTGTTGAGCGTTCTTCATGTCGAGGCCGACGCCCTGCCACCGGGCGCCACCATGACCCAGAACATCGTCTTCCCAGCACCTGGAAAGTACGAGATGGTCTGTCACCTCCCCGGCCATTTCGAGGCTGGGATGAAGCTCCTCGTAGAGGTCACCTAACGCCGCCAGGGTCGCTTGGTCCGACCCGTGGGGAGAAGCGGCCAACTGCTCCTCCGGTATCCCCTTGACGCACCTCGCCGCAAGAAATTCTGTACCATCAGCCGAGGAGGCATAAGGCAAAAAGACCCCTCGGCTACAGCAAGTCTGAGCTTGTCGAGCCGCACCCCTGCTCATCTTCCCCTCAGCCGTAGGTGCTCCCTCAGAGGCCATTGAAGCAGAGGCGCCGCACGCGGAGCGGATGCAGGGCGAGGGCAAGACGAGAACCACATAGCCACCAGCCCCACGCCTTGTTAGGCTAGCCAAAGAAACGCAAAGGAGGAACTTTGTGCTCACACGCCTGGCGCTCCGCGCGCGCATCTTCACCATCATCCTCATGGTTGCGGTCATGGTGGGTGGGGCCTATAGCCTCTCAAAACTCCAGATCGAGCTGTTCCCAGACATCGACTTCCCTGTTGTCACCGTTCTCGTCTTCTATCCGCAGGCCGGGCCACAACAGGTGCTGGACGACGTGACCGTGCCCATCGAGAACGCCGTTCAGGGTGTGCCCGGCATCGTCAGTGTGCGCTCCACGTCCGCGCCAAGCATCGCTCAGATCGTCATCGAGGCCGAGTTCGGCGAGGACATGAGAGCGCTGGAGGCGGAGGTGACCCGTCGGGTGAACGCCCTCAGCCTCCCCGCAGGCGTACAGCCACGGGTGGCCCGCATCAGCCTCGACGAGTTCCCCATCCTTGAGATTAGCGTTGTCGCCAGTGGGGACATCAACCAGCTTGCGGCTCTGGTGGAGGAGCAGGTGCTGCCCGTCGTCGAAGGCGTGCCGGGCGTCTTCAGCGCCGACGTACCCTTGGGCATCACGCAGGGCGTCTCTATCACACGCACCAACGGCCAGCCCAGCGTTCCCATAAGCGTGCTGAAGAAGCCGGACGCCAACACCGTGGAGGTGTCCAAGGCCGTCACCGAGCGCCTGGAGCAACTGCGGCCGACGCTTTCCGCGGGCATCGAGTTCGTCGAGATCTCCAACCAGGCGCCGGGCATTCAGCGCAACATAGACGAGCTGACGACTGAGGTTATCCTGGGCGCGATCTTGGCCGTGGCCGTGATCTTCTCTTTCCTCCTCAGCGTGCGGCCCACGCTCGTCACCAGCATCTCCATCCCCGTCAGCGTGCTCGCCGCGCTTATTGTCATGGGTTGGCAGGGCATGAGCCTCAACATTCTCACCCTCGGCGGCTTGGCCATTGCCGTGGGCCGCGTCGTGGACGACAGTATCGTGGTGATGGAGAACATCTTCCGTCACATTCAGCAGGGCGAACCGCCGCGCCAGGCCGCGCTCAATGCCACCCGTGAGGTTGCGCTGCCCATCATCACCTCCACCCTCACCACCATCGCCGTGTTTGCTCCCCTGGCCATCATCGGCGGCTTCATCACCGTCATCTTCCTCCCCTTCGCCCTCACCATTACCTATGCGCTTCTGGCTTCCCTGGTGGTGGCCCTCACCGTGGTTCCCGTGCTCGGAAGCATCTTCATCGGCAAGGGGCGCCCACACACGGTGAACCTCCTGGAGCGGTCCTACACTGGACTGCTCGGCTGGGCGCTGGCGCACCGCAAACGCACCATCCTCACCGCCGTAGGCCTCACCATCGCCAGTCTCTTCCTGCTGCCCTTCATCCCCATCAGCTTCATTCCCAGCTCGGGGGAGGGGGTGCTCAGCGTGCAGATGGCGGTGCAAGGCACACCATCGCGGGAACAGGTGCTCGCCCAGCTCGACGAGGTGGAGGCCGTGCTGGCGCGTCTAAAGAGCGATGGGACCGTGACGGTCTACCGCTCTACCTACGGCGCCACGGGACAGTTCACAGGCGTCAACGCCCGCGTCAACACCGCCAACCTCGTGGTGCGACTCTCGTCCGATGCCGATGTCGAGGCCACGACCCAGTCGCTGCGCCAGGACTTGGCAGGCTCCAGCCGCACTGTCACCGTGTTCGAGTCCGGTGGCGGCGGCGGGCCGTCTTCGAATGCCCTCCAGCTGATGCTGACCGGTGACGACTACGCCCTCCTGGCCGACTCCGCCAACCGCCTCACCGCCGAGCTCAAGAACCTCAGCGGCCTTGTGAATGTGAGCAACGACGTCGTCGCTGCAACGGCGCTCAACGGCTCTGCGCCCATCACGCACATCGGTGGCAATCGAGCGGTCACCATCAGCGGCACCATCACCGCGCGCAACACGCAGGCCATGCAGGTCCAGGTGCAGCAGGCTGCGGTCCGCGTGGGCCTGCCCCCAGGCGTCGAGCTCGCCACCGGCGGCGTCTTCGCCGATACCAACCGCTCCTTCCAGCAGATGGGCATCGCCATGCTGATGGGCGTGGCGCTGGTCTACGCGGTCATGGTGTTCGCGCAGCGCTCCTTCGTCACGCCCTTCGTCATCGTCCTCAGCCTGCCGCTGGCGGCCATCGGCGCGCTGGGGGCGCTGTTCATCACCCAGCGGGCGTTGGGTTTGCCGGCCCTCATCGGCATGTTGATGCTGGTGGGCCTGGTGGTAACGAACGCCATCGTGCTCATCGCTTTTGTCGAGCAGTTGCGCGCCCGTGGTCTGCCTCTGCACGAGGCGCTGCTGGAAGGGGGCCGCACGCGGCTACGCCCCATCCTGATGACGGCCCTCACCACCATCTTTGTCCTGCTTCCGCTGGCGGTGGGCCTCGGCGGCCAGAGCGGGGGGCTCATCGGCGCAGAGCTGGCCAGCGTCGTCATCGGCGGCCTGCTCACGTCCACGCTCCTGACGCTGGTGGTCATCCCGGTGGTCTACAGCTACCTGCGGCGGAAAGGGCCAACACCTGCCACGGGTGCCCCAACGCCACAAACCAGCGGTGTGCAGGGCGATTAAAGCGGCGTGGATGGAGGGCTAGGACAACGTATCAGGTGAGAACAGCCGCGTGTGTCCCAATTCGATCACTAAGTTTCTAGAGACTGGACTCTACTATCTCGCTTAATCTCGGGAGCCACACCTGGCCAGTTCTCATGTGATCGAACCAACCGGGAGCGTATCGGTTTCTTGCTTCCATCGCTGTCCTGAGTCGGTGTTCCAGCCCCATCAAATGGTGGGCTGCAGACGGACGTGGCCTTACCAGAGACGGCCGAGTTTCACTGCCCTTCTTCGACCCGGAGACTGTCGCGGAGCCCGACGTCGTTGACTATCTGGCGTAACTCTTCTTCGAGTTGCTTTGCCGCAGCGGAGTCGACTGTTACTGACAAGTCGACTCCAAGGCGCAGGTCGGAGCCGGACCGGAGCTTCGGGATGATGCGCGTACCGAAGCGGTTCCACACCTCCGCTGTGATCGAGCCTACGAGCCTCAGGGTGCGCGTTGGCGCTAGGGTT
>SHYH01000039.1 GCA_009692865.1 Dehalococcoidia bacterium | reverse complement strand
CAACTCCTGAAGGACCTGGAACTGCTCCAGTATGTTGGAGAGCTGTTCGCGCATGCGCTCGACTTCCTGGTCGCTCAGGCCCATGCGGACCAGGCTGGCTATGTGAAGGACCTCCTCGCGGCTGAGGGGCATGGGAACCTCCAGGCAGGGCGTGCCCTGCACCCACCAGGGCGCAGCCCTGGATTCACTCTACGGGAGGTGTTTCAGGGCGATGGCTAGCGTGGGTGCGGGCGAGCCCTCGGCGGCCAGTGTAGCAAAGGGGTGGCGCCTTTACAAGGAACGTCGGAAGCGCGCTCCTACGGCGCGCTCACCGTTACTGTGTAGGCGGCGGGCTGCCGCGTCCTTTCCGTCACGGGCGCCACCACGACGAGGGCCACGTCTATGGTTGTCCCAAACCCTTCCACCAACAGGCTTCCCCGGTTGTTGGCGTCCAGGGGCACGTCCCGGACGAAGACCATGCGGTCGTCCTTGAGGCCCAGCACCTGCACGATGAACTGCTGCCGGAGAAGGTTGGTGCTTCTCACGAAGCCCTCGGCCTTCCACTCGCCAGGGGTCTCGGCGTCGTCGAAGAGGCCCACCTGGGGGATGGCCAGGTCGTCCAGGCACAGCCCATCGCCGCTGAAGACGTCGTCGGTCACGTACTCAAACCCCACTAGGACCTTTTGCCCTGCGTAGCGGGAGAGGTCAACCTCCTCCTGGACCCACCCGTCGCTCTTCCCGGTAAGCGCAGGCCCAAAGGCGTTCCCCACAGGGTTGCGTGAGTTGGTGAAGCGGCCCTCCAGGATGTCCCAGGTCTTGCCTTCGTCGCGAGACGCCACGACGTAGGCGTGGTCCCACCCATCCTCGATATCGTACCAGGCCCGAAAAGAGAGGCGCGCCTGCGCCACCCCGGAGAGGTCGACCTCCCGCCAGAGGCGAGAGTCAATGTTGTCACCCTGATTGCTCCACCAGCAGTGGTCACCACTGGGAGGGTCTGTGGGCAGAATGGACACCTGGGGGTCCCCCTCAAAGTCCAGGCGCGCAGGCCCCGCAGGCAATCGGAGGTCTACGTAGCGCGCCGAGAACTGAGGGACGTTGCCACGGTCGTCCCCATAGTCACGCAGCACAGTGGAGGGAGGCAGCAGGGGCGGCGCCACAGGGTAGGCGTACAGGCCCTCGGGTTGGGGAAGGACGTTGGCCACCACCCAGTCTTTGAAGACGTCACGGAAGGTCTGCTGATACCCCAGCCCCCTCAGGTAGGCATTCACGCCCTCGATGCCCTGCAACCGCTGCCCCACCAGGGCCTTCAGGTCGTTATACTCCCCGTAGTGAGCGACCAGGTAGAGGAAGAAAAGGTAGGAGGCCGCGTAGTGGGGAACGCTCTCCAGGGTGGGCTGTGACCAGGTGGTCAACTGGGTCTGGGGGTGCTCTCGAAAGAAGGACAGGGTAGTGGGTGGGTGGCCGGCCGCATACGAGGCCACCTCCGACAGCCCTTCGTTGACCCACGCCTCCTCGCCAGGGTCCTGCTGCCAATGGAGGGCATGCTGGAGCTCATGGGCCAGGACGGCCTCGTACGTCGAGGAGCCCACCCTTAGGGCACGACTGTCTATGTAGATGGCCCTGTGCTCGTTGCTGGCCGGGTGGATGGCCCTGGGGTACTCATCGGCGGAGGAGTAGTAGCCCGCAGTGCCTCGCAGGGGGGCGTGAACGATGGTCAGCCGAGGCTCGCCCTGAGTGTCCGTTTGCCACCAGTCCCCAAACGCGCTCACCACCGTAGGGCGGATGTGCTCCTCAAACCGCAGGGCTGCCCCCTGCAATCGGTCAAGAGGGACTTCCACCCCCTTGCCCACGTACCAGTAGGCATGGGCGGTCACCAGCTTCAGCTCGGCATCGACCGTGTAGAACTGGGTCCGCTCCAGGTCTAAAAGCTGGAAGGCGTCCTGGCGCCCCACGGAATAGGGCAACCCCCCATCCGGCGTGGCCAAAGCAGGGGGCTCACCCGTCAGGCGACCCAACCTTCGCGCCAGGGCATACCGATTGGCGTCCGGGGGAGTGGGCACAGATGTATACACCTCTGGCGTGGGAGAGGGAAGGTCGGCGGGGATGGGAGTGGCCGCAACAGGGACGGGGGTTGCATCGGGGGTAGGGGAAGCCTGGGTGCACGCCGCCAGGGACATCAGCAGGGCCAAAAAGCCCACGAGCCATCCCCAGGTCAGTAGGCCCCTCACCATCAGTTGAACCTGTTCATGGCCTGGGCCAGCCCCTCGGTGAGGACGGACAGTAGGGCGCCAGCCGCCTGCTCGATGGCCTGCTCGATGAGGGGCTGCTCCTCCCGTCCAAAGGTGCTGAGGACGTGCTTGATCTGATCCCCCTCCCCAGGCCGGCCGATGCCCACCCGGATGCGTGGGACCTCCTGGGACCCCAGGGCCTGGATGATGGACTTCATGCCGTTGTGGCCGCCAGCGCTCCCCTGCTGGCGGATGCGGATGCGGCCCGGGGGCAGATCGAGGTCGTCGTACACGACGATTAGGTCGCTCGGCGAGGCGTTGAACCGGCGCACGAGGTACGACACCGCGACACCGCTCTCGTTCATAAAGGTGCGCGGCTTGGCCAGCACAACGGGAACCCCCTCGACTGTGCCTGTGCCCAGGACCGCGTGCTCGCGGCGGCTGTCGAGGGGGATCTGGTGGAGGCGAGAAAAGTGGTCAACGCACTGAAAGCCCACGTTGTGGCGGGTGCGGTCATAGCGGGGGCCGGGGTTGCCCAGGCCAACGATGATTTTCATGAACCTGTCCTAAAACTCCTTAGCAGGCTCCTTCGACCATCCCCTTGCCCCCTTCCTGGACAGGAAGGGGGTGGAGATTGTATCTGGGGGACTCCCTCCTCTTCCCCTCTCTGTTCCCGAATCCTACCAGAGGTCTCAGGGACGCGACTCGGGGTCAACGCCCGTCTCCAACAGCTTAAGGAACTCCTCTTCTGTCAGCACTTGCGTGCCCAGTCGCTGGGCCTGGGCGAGCTTGGCGCCAGGGTCATCGCCCGCCACTAAAAAGTCGGTCTTGCGGGTGACGCTTGCGCCGGCGATGCCTCCCAGCGCCTTGATGCGGGCCTGGGCCTGGGGGCGGCTCATGGAGGCGAGCCGCCCCGTGACGACGAACTGCTTGCCCGCCAGAGGCCCTGCCACGACCTCCACGCCCCCCTCCGCCTGGAGACGCACCCCTGCCTTCCGCAGCTTCTCCACCACCTGGCGGTTCCGTTCCTCCCGAAAGAAGGCGACGACGCTTTCGGCGATGCGGGGGCCGATGCCCGGCACGGTGGCGAGCTCCTCCACGCTGGCCTTCTCCAGCCGGTCTAGGCTTCGGAGGTGGGACGCCAGCAGCTCCGCGATCTCGCCCCCCACGTGGAGGATGCCCAGGGCGGAGAGAACCCTGGCGAAGGGATGCTGCTTGCTGCTCTCGATGGACTTGAGCACCTTGCCGGCGCTCTTGTCGGCCATGCGCTCCAGCTTCAGCAGGTCCTCCCTGGCGAGGGAGTAGAGGTCAGCGCCGTCCTGGATGAGGCCAGCTTGAAGCAGAGCCAGGACCAGCTTCTCGCCCACGCCGTCCATCTCCATAGTTCCGGCGAAGTGCTTGACCCGCTCAAATCGCTGGGCGGGGCAGGCCACGTTGGGGCACCGGGACATGGCCTCTCCGTCCGACTTGACGGTGGGAGTGCCGCACGTAGGGCAGGCCTGGGGCATGGCGTACACCTGCTCCTGGCCGGTGCGCCTGCTGACCACCGGGCCCACCACCTGGGGGATCACCTCCCCCGCACGCTCCACGACAACCCAATCGCCGACGCGGATGTCCTTGCGGCGGATGTCGTCCTCGTTGTGAAGGGTGGCCATCTTCACGGTGGCGCCGCCCACGTTCATGGGCTCCAGGATGGCGAAGGGGTTGAGGCTGCCGGTGCGCCCCACGTTGATGCCGATGGCCAGGAGGCGCGTCACGACCTGGGTGGCGGGGAACTTGTAGGCGATGGCCCAACGGGGCTCACGGCCCACGATCCCCAACTGCTGCTGGTAGTCGAAGCGGCTGACCTTCACCACCACGCCGTCCACGGCGTAGCCGAGGCCCCCTTTGGCCTCCAACCACTGGCGGTAGTAGTCCCCCGCCTCCTCGATGGTGCGGCAGAGGCGGTTGTGGGGACTGGTCCTGAAGCCCAACTCCCGCAGACGCTGGAGGGTGTCCCATTGGTTGTCGGGCATATGGTTGTTGGAGTAGCCCATGCCCCAGATGATGATGTCCAGGCTGCGCGCGGCGGAGGCCTTGGGGTCGAGCTGGCGCACCGTTCCTGCGGCTGTGTTGCGAGGGTTGGCGTAGAGAGGCAAGCCGGCGGCGGCCCGCTCATCGTTGATGCGCTCGAAGTCGCGGCGGGGCAAGTACACCTCGCCCCTGGCCTCAAGGCGCATTGGCCCTCCGTTGAAGAGGGTTAACGGGACGCTCTTGATGGTTCGGATGCTGTGGGTCACGTCCTCGCCCCTGGCGCTGTCGCCGCGAGTGGCGCCGCGCAGCAGTCTGCCGCCCTCATAGGTGAGGGCCATGGACAGGCCGTCCACCTTCAGCTCACACACCATGTCGAAGCTGTCCACCTCCAGGAGCCGCTGCACGCGCCGATACCATGCCACCATCTCCTCGTCGTCAAAGGCGTTGGCGAGGCTGAACATGGGCACTGGGTGCTGCACCTCCGGCAGATCGGAGACTGGGGCGGCCCCCACACGTTGGGTGGGCGAGTCGGGCGTCACCAGCTCGGGGTGCTCCGCCTCCAGGCGCTGCAGATCGCGCAGCAGATCATCGTACTGGGCGTCGGAGACCTCCGGGGAGTCTAGCACGTAGTAGCGGTAGTTGTGGTGCTCAATCTCCTTGCGGAGGCGCTCGACGCGGGACACGATCTCAGCGCTCGCCATCGCCATCATCCTCCACTCCAGACGTAGTATAGCAAGGAGGCGGGATGGACGGGAACGGGAGAGAAATCGAGATGGCCTGTCACGGTAGACCCAGGCTCAGGGCATTGGGTATACTGGGACCAAGGCACGACCTTCCCGCTGTGGTTCGACAAGCTCACCACGAGCGGAAGAACCCATATCCCGCTCACCCTGAGCCCGTCGAAGGGTGAGCGAAGAGCATTGGAACGCCAAGGCTTCTTGAGGGAACTGGCTCGATAAGGAGAAGAAACACCCGTGGCAGACGTCCGTCCCTTCAGAGGCCTACGCTACAACCCGAAGCTGACGCCGGACCTGGCGAAGGTCCTGTGCCCCCCCTACGACGTCATCTCTCCCCAGCTTCAGGAGGCCCTCTACCAGCGCAGCCCCTACAACATCGTGCGGTTGGAGTACGGGAAGGCGCCGCCGGAGGAATCCCCAGGCCTGGACCGGTACACCGCGGCGGCACGCCTGCTGGAGCAGTGGCGGCAGCGGGAGGTCCTGGTGGCGGAGCAATCACCCGCCTTCTACCTTCTCCGACAGCGCTTCACCGACAACCTTGGCCGCCCCGGAGAGCGCCACGTCCTGTTCGGGCGGGTGCGCCTGGAGGAGTTCTCGAAGGGGATTGTGCTTCCCCACGAGGAGACGGCGGAGGGGCCGAAGCGAGACCGCCTGGCCCTGCTCTCGGCCTGCCGGGCCAACCTGAGCCCCATCATGGGCCTGTACCGTGATCCCACGGGGCGCATCGCCCAAACATGTCAGGAGGCCCAGCGTCAGCCCCCCCTCTACCAGGCGAGGGATGCTGACGGCGAGGAGCTGACCCTCTGGTCCATCGCCCAGGCTGCGGGAACAGAAGCCATCGAGAGGGCGTTGGCGCCCGCCCCCATCTACATTGCAGACGGCCACCACCGGTACGAGACGGCCATCTTTTACAGGGACTCGCAAAAGGGCCGGGGGAGTGGGGAGGAGGACGCGGGATACGCCATGATGGGCCTGATGGACCTGGCCGACCCGGGCCTGCAGGTGCAAGGCTACCATCGGGTGCTGGGTGGGCTGGACGCTGCGGCGGAGGCCCGCTTGACGGGCTGTCTGGAGAGCGCCTTTGATGTGGTGGCCGCCACGGATTTGCCTGAGCAGAGCCAGGTTGCTTGCATACGGGTGAGGGATCTCCTGACGGAACAGCCCTCCCCTCGCCGGGCGATAGGCCTGGCGGACCGCCACGGAAGGCGCTTTCGCCTCCTGGCCCTGCGGCAAGAGGCCCACGCACGCCTGAGGCAGCAGAGCCCTTCTGTGCCGGAGCTGGTGGAGTGCGACCCCTGGGTCGTCCAGGAGGCGATCCTCAACCCGCTGCTCGCATCCTCTCCTCAAGGGAGTGCCCCAACGGTCGAGTACGTCCACGACGAGGAGGATGCGCTGCGGCGGCTGCACGCCGGCACGGCCCAGGCAGCTCTCCTTCTGCCGCCACTACCTCTGGACCTGTTCGAGAAGGTGGTGCGCCGGGGGATCCGCCTGCCCCCCAAGTCCACCTACTTTACCCCCAAGCTGCCCACCGGCCTGGTGATCTACGCCTTTGGGGCGTAGGCGGGGCGTGCCCTGCATCCACGCTACGGGAGGTGTGGGGGACTTTCTTGCAAGAAAGTCCCCCAGAAGCTCTTCCCAAAGAGCTCTCACCTTTTGCTCGTCCCGGGTGGCTATTTTGGGACTTTACCCGTTCTGATTCACCATCTAGCCCTATCTGGGCTTTGAGCGGGGGCCAAAGGGCTCGGGTTGGAAGGGTCCGTCCCGCACCGCCAAATAGGAGCGCAGGCCGCCCTTCTCCCGTGCCTCATCCAGGGGCCGCTGGAACTCCTCCCGTTTGGACATCATGGCCATAGCCGAGAGCTCGTTGTTCATCATGATAGCGTTGCGGAGGCCCATCATCTCCAGGCCCTTGGTGGCCACCTGGAGGTTGATCTTTATGGTGTCGGGGGAGATGTGGGCTATGCGGTCCACCACCTGGAAGCACTCCTCCAGCAGCCGGTCCTGGGGCACCACCTTGTTGACCAGCCCGATGCGAAGGGCCTCCTGGGCGTCGATGTGGTCGCCTGTCAGGGCGTAGCGGAGGCCGTTCTTGAAACCGGCGCTGAGGATCCAGAAGAAGCTGGAGTTGGAACTCATGCGCACTTCGGGCTGGGCGAAGACGGCGTTGTCGGCGGCGTAGGTCATGTGACACACCAGGGCGTGCCAGGAGCCGCCGCCCATGCACCAGCCGTTGACGGCAGCGATGACCGGCTTGCCCATCTCCCAGATCTGGAGCAGGTTGTCGGTCTCCCGGCGGACGTTGGCCCTTTGGGTATCCAGTCGGGCGCCGATATTGCTGCCCTCGGCCATGCCGTAGGGCCACACCACCGGCTTCCTCTCCCCACCCTCGCCCCCACCCCCCATGTCGTAGCCCGCAGAGAAGGCCCTGCCCGCTCCGGTCAGCACCACAGCTCGAATCTCCGGGTCGGCGTCGGCCTCGGTCAGGGCTGCGCTCAGCTCATCCTGCAGCTCCCGGCTGAGGGCGTTCAAGGCCTCGGGGCGGTTGAGGGTGATGAGGACTCCCTTGCGCTTCTTCTCGTACAGAACGGTCTTGTAGCTGGCCATGGCTCCTCCTCCATGCTTGAGTTAAGCACGCCTCCAGGGTGATAGGCGCGCCGACAGGGAGAGCATAGCACTCGGCCCCTCGATAGGCCAGGGATTAACAGGGAGAGGCGCACCCTGGGCTAAGAAGGCCCTGGAGAGGCTGGAAAGCGGGACGAGTGGGCAGCCGATACACCCCGTCGGAGAGGGGTGACAAGACAGCAGTGGTGTTCTTAGGGCAAGGCCCGCCTACTCGCCAGCGGCTGTCCCCTTGGCAGGCACGTTAGCCAATGTGGGGTCCTTGGGCCTGCGGGTGATGAGGATGAACACCAGGGCCAGAACGTTGGCCACACCCATGACCGCAAAGGCGCCCTCATAGCTGCCCGTAATGTCCTTGATGGACGTCATCACCAGGGGGGAAGCGACGGCGACGACGGTGGTGATGGGCGACATCATGCCCCGGATGGTGGCGAACCACTTGCGGCCAAAGTAGTCGGCCTGAATGGCGGGGATCAGCGGCAGCACGCCTGAATAGGCGGGAGAGTAGAGGGTCAGGAAGAAGACGATGCCGATGGTCCCTCCCAGGGCAGTGAAGAGGATGAGCCCAACGGCCTGGAAGACGAAGCAGAAGGCGATAACCCACCGCTTGTCCATCTTATCCCCCAGCCAGGCGAAGCCCACACGACCGGGCATCCCAATGAGGGCCATGAGGCTGAGGACCCCGGCGGCGTCAAGAAGGCTCATGCCCCTTTCTTGCAGGAGTGGCACCAGGAACAGGGCCACGGACCCCGTGACCAGTTGGCGGGACGAGAACATCAGGGCAAGGGTCCAGAAGGCCATGGTCCTCAACGCCTGCCTGGGGGAGAACTCGGTCTCCGGCTCCAAAGAGGCCCGCTTCTCCTCCGGTGCAGCTCCAGAAGCCTCTTTGGCCGAAGGCGTGGGGTCAGGGCTATCCCCGTCGGGCAGGTAGCCGTAGGGCTCGGGCTTGTGCCGAACGATGAAGGCCATGGGGAAACCCACCACCCAGATGGCGCCTCCGGCGACCAGGAACGCGCGGCGCCAGCCGTACTGGAGGATGACGGAGGCTAGTGGCCTGGCCAGAAGGCCCCCAAAACTCACACCCAGATTCGAGATGCCCATGGCCAAGGAACGCTTCCGCCGGAACCAGTTGGCTATGGCCGTTGAGGGAGCGTTCCCCATGCCGGCGCTGAGCCCGCCCTGGACCACCAGGATGAACACGATGTAGAAGTAGATGAGGTTTTGGGTCCGGCTCAGGAGCATGTAGCCGGCGCCACCGACCAACACACCCACGAGCATGAGCTTCCGCGGGCCGTAATGATCGATGAGATACCCCATAAGGGGAGCTAAGACTCCTCCTTCTACCCGGGCGACGGACAGCGCCCCCCCCAAGGCAGCCGCTTTCCATCCGAACTCGCTGCGGATGGACTCAAAAAAGACCCCTGTACCGTAGTAGGAGATGGCGCCCAGTAGGGTAAACATGGCGGTGCCCGCCAGGACGATCCACCAGCCGTAGAAGATCTTGACTTTGCGGATGCGTTCGATCTGGAGAAGAGCCATCGGTTGCCCCCCTTTGCCCCGTTCCAAGCCACCGCATCTTAGCGCTGCCGCTATCCCAAAACTCCTGGCAGCCACGCATGCACGGTTGGCAGGTACGGTGGCCCTTTACTGGGTTCACCTTCCCTTGAAGGCGTGCCCATTGTAACCCCCGTGGGAGCGGCGGGCAAGAAGCAAGAGGAGTTCGAGGCTCAGGTCGATCCCTAGCGCCTTCTGCCCCTTGACCGGGACGCCGAAGCGGACCGCTGAGGTCAGGGACACTGTTACCTCAAGTTTATTGGAACCGTCTCAGGGCGGGCATCAGGCCAAAGATGGCGATGGCCACCAGGCCGTACAGGACCGCCCCGATCAGCAACGCATTGCTTACACCCAGGAGCTGTGCCACTGCCGACATACCCAGCGTTCCGAACGAGGAGAGGCCCATCATCGAAACGCGAAGGCTCATGACGCGCCCGCGCAGGTGGTCGGGGGCCAGCAACTGCAGCATCATGTTCATATTCGTTCGAGAGATGGTTCCGCAAAGCCCCACCCCCGCCAAGAACCCCAAGGAGAGGAAGAACAGCGGGGACTGGGAGAAGGCTGCCATGAACAGGGTGTCCAACAGGGCTGCGGCCATCAACAACACTCCACGACGGCGCGTGTTGCTCAGGCTAATGGCCAGGATCGCGCCGGTCCCTGAGCCCAACGTGCTAAACAACATGAGGATGCCAAGGCCTTGGGGCCCTACGCCCATATCCTGGGCAAAGAAGGGCATAAGAACGGCAGTGCCACCGATAAGGCTGGCAGCCGCGCTAATGAGAATGAGCCCCACAATAACCGGCTCCCCTCGCACATGTTTCAAGCCCTCCAGGAGGTTGCTGCCCATGCCCCGGGTCGCAGCCTCTGCAGGCTCATGTTTCCACTCCATCAAAGCGATGAGGAGAACGGTGATGGCCTGGCCGCAAGTGGTGACCCAGAACATTCCCTTGACGCCGATCGTTACGATAAGGACTGTCCCTACCAGCAAGGCGACTGCGTTGGGCCACACCGTGAGCCCTGATTGAATGGCAACGGCGCTTGGAAGGAGCCGCTTTTCCACCACGCTGCCCACCATAGCCTCATGGCCTGGCCTGCCTATGGACTGGATGGCGCCGCTCAAAAGGGAGGTAACCAACAGGTGCCACCATTGGATCCATCCGAAGGTGATGAGAATCGAGGTAAACGTCCAAAGGACCACGAGGGATGATTCTGTGTAAAGAATGAGCTTGCGCCGGTCCACCCGGTCGGCCAGAACCCCCCCGAGGAAGGGCATGAACAGCATGGGCCACGAGATGGCCGAGGTGACGAGCCCCAGAAGGAAGGGCGACTGGGTCTGCTGAAGCACCAACCATGCGCGGGCATACACGCGCATGGACCGCCCCATTTCGGACGCGGTCCGTCCCGCTATAAGCAGGGCAAAGTTCCGATTCTTGAGGGGACTCAGAGCCTCCAGGAGGGTGGGGTTAGGGCGCGCTGTCTTTGTTTCCGCTTCCATGCGCTGCTCCTGGGGCGATTGCACCTTCAGTTACGGTTCTGCTCGTTCCTGAGGTAACCCTGCGGGCGGGGGCTACCGGTGCTTGCTCAGGAAGGGCTTCACCTTATCCGGCCTCTTATGTGAAATCTCGTTCGGTCTGCATGCGGGCCCATGGCAAGGCACCAAGGTTGAGTACAACGGGTTACACATATACCACATCCCCCTCCCAAGTCAACTCCCCGAAAAAAGCCGGGCTCGACATCGATGAGAGAAGTCAATGGGTTCTAGGCCAGTGTATCAACCTGCCCGCTATCAAGAGGACAGATGGACCAGCAAAGAGCCGCCTCAAGTGGGGAGCCGAGCCGGAAAAAACAACAAGACCCCACCAAGGGATCTTCAGGGCACGGGCGAGGCTCTGGGGGGCTAGGCCCGAGGGGTGCGGTAGAGGGTTCGTATGCAGCGGGTGCACACGGTCTGGCGCACCACCGTGCCGTTGACGGGGAGATGGGCTACGTGGATGTTGGGCATCCAGCGGTGAGGGGTGTGGCGCTTGGAGTGGCTGACGTTGCGACCCATCCTGCCGATTTTTCCACAAACGTCGCAGCTTGGCATGGCTCTGTTTTGACGATGTCGAAGGATTTCCAGTAGAATCCGAATGACTACTGTACCACAGCGTCGCTATCCTCGCAACCCTAACGGTGAGCAGGGTGATGAAAAACCCTTTTGGCCATCCCCCCTTCCCCCTTCCTGGCCAGGAAGGGGGAAGGAATCATATCTGTCCCGACAAGTCGGGAAGACCCCGTCCCTTCGGCTTCGCTCAGGGCAGGCTCCGGGGTCACGCCCCTCTGCACTCCCCTTTTCAGCATCCTGATAGGGCACCATGACCAGGCCCCTCGATCGCCTCACAGGTCGTGACCTCAACAGCGCCTTGGCCGCAGCTCTGGCGGCCCTGGAGCGGAACCGAGACGTCATCAACGCGATGAACGTCTTCCCCGTTCCCGACGGCGACACGGGCACCAATATGTACCTTACGGTGAAAGCCACCTGGGACGAGGTGGCCCACCTGGACCAGGACCCCGCCGGTCGAGTCCTGGCCGCCATGGCCCACGGCGCGCTGTTCAACGCCCGGGGGAACAGCGGCGTCATCCTTTCCCAGTTCTTCGGGGGCCTGGCCCGAAGCGTAGGTGAGGAGCAGGAGGTGGTCACCTCCCAGAGCTTGGCCCATGCCCTTCAGAGCGCCAGCGATGCCGCCTACCGCGCCGTCAGCCGCCCTGTCGAGGGCACCATGCTGACGGTGATGCGACTGGCCGCCGAAGGGGCCCGCCGCGCTGAGGCCCGCCCAGGAGCGGATGTGCTCACCGTGCTGGAGGCCGCCTGCCGAGAGGCCCAACAGGCCCTGGAGCAGACGCCGGAGCTGCTGCCGGTGCTGAAGCAGGCTGGGGTCGTCGACGCGGGAGGCCAGGGCGTGGTGGTCATCCTGGAGGCGATGCGTCGCTTTCTCGCGGGGGAGGAGCCCCTGGGCGCCCTGGAGGGTGTGCAGGGGCCCCTCCTCTCGGGACGGGTGAGGGAGGAGTTCCTGAGCGCCACCGAGGAGGACATTTACGGCTACTGCACCCAGTTCCTCATCCAGGGCGAGGGGCTTGAGGTGGACGCCATCCGAGAGGAGATGGCCCGCCTGGCCTCCTCGGCGGTGGTGGTGGGAGACGAGCGGACGGTGCGGGTGCACGTTCACGCCCGAGACCCTGGTCAGGTGTTCAGCTACGCTGTCGCCCAGGGGACCCTGAGCCAGGTGAGCCTGCAGAGCATGGACGAGCAGCACCAGGAGTTCCTGGTGTCCCCCCACCAGGAGCAGCGGAACGTGGCGGTGGTGGCGGTGGCCTGGGGCAAGGGGTTCGGCCAGGTGTTCCGCCAGCTTGGCGCCGGCGTGGTGGAGTGTGGGCAGACCATGAACCCCAGCATCCAGGAGCTGGTCCACTCGGCCCGGCGCCAGCAGGCCAAGGAGGTGATCCTCCTGCCCAACAACCCCAACGTGGTGCTGGCCGCCCAGCAGGCAGCCCTGCTGGAGAGGGAGCCTCGCCTGCGGGTGGTGGAGGCGCGAACCCTTCCCCAGGGAGTCGCTGCCCTCCTGGCCTTCAACCCGGAGCGTGGCGCCGAGGAGAACGTGGAGGCCATGGGCCAAGCTGCCCGTTCCCTTCAGACGGGAGAGGTTACCCGGGCGGTGCGAGACACGGAGATGGACGGCGTCTCCTGCAAGGCCGGCCAGTGCATCGCCTTGTTGGAGGGACGACTGGTGGCCTCCGGTGAGGAGGAGACGAAGGTGCTCTACGAGCTTCTGGCCCTCGCCAACCCCCAGGAGGGCAGCCTGATAACCCTCTTCTACGGCCAAGGGGTCTCCGACCCGCAGGCCCAGGAGACGGCGCAAAGCGTCCGGGGCCAATGCCCTGGGACCGAGGTGGAGGTGGCCTACGGAGGCCAGCCCCTCTACACGTACCTTATCTCCATCGAGTAGTCGTTCTTTTCCCATGTCGCGTCAGCAAAAGCAAGGTTCACTGAGTGCATTCTCTTCAAGGGCGTATACCTCACCCCCTAGACCCCCTCTCCGGCAGGAGAGGGGGTGGTATGGTATTGTGGGGGACACCCCCACACCCCCGGCGGGGGCTTCGCCCCCTGCACCCTCATGCTTCCCCTCATCGCCTGACGCAACCCTAGATGCCTTGGTAAGAGGAGGCCTCTTATGGCGGTCCACATCGTCACCGACAGCACGGCAGATCTCCCTCGGGAAGTGGTCCAGCGGCTGGGCATCACCGTGGTGCCCCTCAACCTCCACTTTAGTACCCAGGTGTACCGAGACGGGGTGGATATCCAGGCCGAGGAGTTCTACCGGCGACTGGTCACCGCCAACCCCCTCCCCACCACCTCGCAGCCCGCCGTGGGGGCCTTCGTGGAGTGCTATCAGGCCCTGGCGGACACAGGCGAGCCGGTGGTGTCCATCCACGTCGCCTCCAAGCTGAGCGGCACCTATAACTCGGCCTTCCAAGCGCGGGAGCAGGTGGGAACCTCCATGTTCATTGAGGTGGTGGACTCCCAGACGGCGAGCATGGGCCTGGGGCTGATTGTCCTGGCCGCCGCAGAGGCGGCCGCCGCGGGGGCCAGCTTGGAAGAGGTGCTCCACGCCACCCGTGAGGCCGTGGCCAGGACCCGCGTCCTCTTCATGGTGGACACCCTGGAGTACCTGCAGCGAGGGGGTCGCATCGGCAAGGCCCAGGCCTTCCTGGGCTCGGTGCTCAACATCAAGCCCATCCTGG
>SHYH01000003.1 GCA_009692865.1 Dehalococcoidia bacterium | reverse complement strand
GTCATATCGTAGACCACCAGTGGCAGTCCCAGCATCTGGAACCACTGGCCGTACCCCTGGGCAAGGTTGCTCAGGGCCAGATACCGAAAGTCCCTTTCCCTCAGGGAGGCCAGAGGCCTTTCCAGATAGTTGAGGGCCCGTTTCAGAATCCCCACTCCCATGAGCGTTATCTTGCCCTTAGCCCCACAAGGTCAATGAGAACATCATCCCATGCTCCTGCTGCCACCGGCACGGGCATTATACCCCTTCGCGTCAACGCCAACATCGCAGAGGCCGGCACTACCGCCCGAAGGAGCGGGCCCAGGGGCGTGCGGGCTTGTGCCCGTTGGTCGGGGTCTCGAGGGTTGGCTGGAGAAGGTCTTGGGCCTTCTGGCGAGTGGCCTCGTCCACCTCCTGCCGGAAGTGCGCTTCACCCCCCTGGAGGTCGGCGATGGGGACGCCGTCCCGATACACCATCGGCAACGTCGATAGCCTCGGAGCCAAACTAGTTGGTCCACACCTCCTCGCCATCGGGCGTGTACTTGCGCACGAAGGCATCAGTGCTTCCCAGAGGGGTCTGGCCGGGAAGAGCACCGTTTGTATAGCCCACTACGTACACGTTCCCTGCCTCGTCCAATGCTCCACCTTGGGCGCTGTTGGCATGTGGGGAGTCGAACTGGCTGGTCCACAGTTCTGTGCCCTTAGGCCCGTACTTGCGTACAAAGGCGTCTGGGAGAAGAGGACCGTCTGTGAAGCTATTGCCCACCACGTACACGTTCCCTGCCCCATCCACCCCTACACCATTGGCAGAGTCTGTAATGGAGGAGCCGAACTGCCGGGTCCACAAGGTGGACGCAGGCTCAGGCCCGCCGCACCCTAGGGTGACCGCCAGCAGCACAAACACGAGCAGGTAAGCGTGTCGCACCATTACCGGCTCCTTGTTTTTGCCCCTACGTCAGATGCGCGGGTGCGGCCAGGTTGGGGATGAACCTCTCCATGCGGCGGAGGAGCTGCAGCAGCACGCTGTAGCGCCCAAAGGGGGCCATCAGGTACACTCCGGCCACCAGCGGGTGCACCTGCTCCAGAAGCTCCACGGCCACCTGCAGCCCCTCCTCCCCGGGCTTGGGGGCCTGGCGCAGCCGTTCCACCACGTGAGACGGTATGGAGATGCCCGGCACCTCGTTGTGAAGGAACTCGGCATGGCGGTGGTTCCGCAGGGGCAGCACTCCAAGGAGCAAGGGCCGGGGGAACCCCCCCAGGCGTTGGTGCCACTGTCGCACCACCTCCGGGTCGTAGACCGGCTGGGCCATGATGAAGTCGGCGCCGGCCTCGATCTTGCGCTCCAGCACCTTCAGCTCCCGGTCCTGGTCCTTGCCCTGGGCGTTCAGGTTCAGGGCGCACCCCACAAAGAAGGAGGTGGGCTGGTCCACGGGCTTCCCCGTCAGCGTCACTCCCTGGTTCAGGCTCTTGATGAGCCCCACCAGTCCCGAGGGGGTGATGTCCGCAATGGCCGTGGCCTTTGGGTAGTCCCCGATCTGGGGAGGGTCTCCCATGATGCAGAGGACGTTGCGCACCCCCAGGGCGTGGGCCCCCAGCAGCTCGGAGTGGAGGGCCACCAGGTTTCGGTGGCGCGTGGTCAGGTGCATGATGGTTTCAATGCCCAGGCGGGTCTGAATGAGGAGGCAGGTGGCCAGGGCGCTCATGCGGGTCTGGGCCCGGGAGTTGTCCGCCACGTTGATGGTGTCTACCAGCCCGGAAGCCACCAACGACTCAAGCTTGCGCAGGGTGCCCGACGCGTCGAACCCCTGGGGTGGGTCTACCTCCACCGTCACCAGGAACTTCTGCCCCACCCGCTGAGCCAGACGGGTTGGGGCGATTGGCCGGGGATCCTGGGGCGCCTCCTCCTCTTGCTCCTGGACAGCCGCTGAGGGGAAGACATGACGGCGGAGCCGGACGCTCGCCAGGGCCTTGCGCAGGGCATCGACGTGTCGGGGCGTGGTGCCGCAACATCCCCCGATGATGGCGACTCCCGCCTCCACCATCTGGCGGCAGTAGTCGGCGAAGTAGTCGGGGGATGACAGGTACAGATAGCGCCCGTCGATTAAGGAGGGGAAGCCCGCGTTTGGCTGCATGGCGAGGGGAAGATGGGCTACCTTCAGCATCTCGTGGGCCGCCTGGAGCATGGGCTGGGGGCCGATGCTGCAGTTGAGCCCTATGGCCTGGACATTGAGCGCCTGAAGTGCTTCCACGCCCTCCACCAAGGTGTCTCCGGAGGGCGTCTTGCCGTCGGTCGTGAGGGTCAACTGGGCGACGATAGGCAGGTCGGAGACCTGCCGCGCCGCCAGGATGGCCTCTCGGAGCTCCCGCAGGTCCCCGAAGGTCTCCATGATGAGAAGGTCCGGCCCGGCCTCGGCAAGGAAGCCCGCCTGCTCCAGAAAGGCCTCCCTGGCCTGCTGCAGGCTCACAGGCCCCAGGGGTGATAGGGGCTTTCCCAACGGCCCCATGGCCGCTGCCACCAACGTCTCGGCCCCCGCCAGGCGTGAGGCCTCCCTGGCGATGGCCACGCCCTGCAGGTTGACCTGCCGGACCTTGTCCGCCAGGCCGTGGGTGACCAGGCGCAGCCGGTTGGCCCCAAAGGTGTTGGTCTCAATGACCTGGGCGCCGGCCCGGATGTAGTCCAGGTGCACCCCTTTCACTATCTCAGGGTTCGAGAGGTTTAGCTCGTCGAAGTTGCGGTCAAAGGGGATGTTCCCGCGATGGTACAGCTCGGTGCCCATGGCGCCATCGAAGAGGATGGGCCCTTCCTGTAGCCGCCCCAGAAACGACCTACCCATGCCTTCTCCTACCCCTGTTCTTCACCCACTCCATGAGGGACGATGCCCCCCCTTTGCTCATGGTCGCCTTCACTCTCACCACTGTAAAGGGGGAGCCGGACTTGGCTCCCCCTTTGGCATCTGTACCGGTGGATACAACGATGTGGGCACCGTGGGCCCCCTTACTTCTTGGGGCGAAAGACCAGCGTCACCTGCCTCCCGGAGGCCCGTCCGCGCAGCCCCATCCGCGCCGTGTCCTCTGAGAGAAAGTCCGCCTGGACCGACATCCCCACCTTCACGCTCTTCTCAAGATCCCTGGAGTCAACCCCCTCCAGACGGGCACTGATGCAGGGCCCTTCCTTCAACTCCACCAGCGCCGTCACGGAGGGATTGGTCCGCCCGTAGCCCCGGTAGGTCATGGACGTAGGAGTGATGGCGATGGAGGTGAATCCGAGAACCTTGCCCTCGCCCTCAAGCTGCATCCAGGTCATGGCTTGGGCGTGGCAATGAGAGCAGATGACCCGAGGCGGCAGGAAGACGGCGTTGCACCGAGTGCAGCTTGAGGCCGCGATCTTCCGCTCCTTCAGGGCCTTGTGGTAGGCGGCGATGTTGAATTCATCGGCTCCCGGCATGGCTACTTCCGCTCCAGGATGTGGATGACGGTAGTCCCACCCGTACCTCCCACGTTGTGGGTCAGGCCCAGCCGCAGGTCCCTGCCGGTGAGCTGACGTGGGCCCGCTTTGCCGCGCAGCTGGTTCCACACCTCCAGCACCTGAGCAGTCCCCGTGGCCCCCACGGGATGGCCCTTGGCCTTGAGTCCGCCGGAGATGTTGACAGGCCGGTCGCTATCTCGTGTGGTCTGCCCCTCGGCAGCGGCGAAGGCCCCCTTGCCGGGCTCGAAGAAGCCCAGATCCTCAATGGCAATGATCTCGGCTGCGGTGAAGCAGTCGTGCACCTCCGCCAGGTTGATGTCCTTGGGAGTGACCCCAGCCATCTCGTAGGCCTGGCGAGCGGCGACCCTGGCCGATGGGATGGAGGTGATGTCGCCGCCCCATGTGCTAAAGGGGCCCGCGCTGGCCTGGGCGGTGGCGGCCACCGTCACAACGTCGTCGGTGAAGTTACGGGCGATCTCCTCAGACGCGAGGATGATACAGGAGGCGCCGTCGCTTACAGGTGAGCAGTCGAAGAGGTAAAGGGGCCAGGCCACCAGGGGGTTGGGGCCTGGGTCCATCAAGAAATCAAACTCATCCCTCCAGTTCGGCACGGGCTCGCCCCTCTGGGCGTTTCGCTTCTTGCGCTGCTCCATGGTCTCCCGCAGCGTGACATTGAACTGGGCCTTGGGGTTGAGGCTGCCGTTCTGGTGGTTCTTGACGGTCACGTGCATCAGGTGCTCACGGGTGGAGCCGTAGCGGGCCATGTAGGCCGAGGCCATGGTGGCGTAGAGCCCCGGAAAGGTATAACCGGCGTCGTCCCGCTCCATGGGCACGTCGGCGGCCAGGCCCAGGGCGTCCTGCACGTGCTCGGTCCCGAGCAGGCTCATCTTCTCCAGTCCACCCACGAGGACGATGTCGTACATGCCCGAGGCGATGGCCATGATCCCCTCGCGGAAGGCCACGCCGCTGCTGGCGCACGCCCCCTCGACACGGGTCGCAGGGCGGGGGGCCAGGCCCAAGGTGTCGGCGATGATGTGTCCCAGGTGGCCCTGGTCTTCAAAGGAGTCTGAGGTGAAGTTGCCGATGTAGAGGGCCTCGATATCCTTGGGGTCCATCCCCTTGCCTACCGTTTGGAGGGCCTCCGTGTAGGCTTCTACCATCAGGTCGCGGCCCAGTTTTTCGGGAAAGGTCCCGAACCTGGACATGCCGCCGCCGATGACTGCGACGCCTCTCCCTAGCTTCCGTCGTCGCTGCACCATGGATCCCCCCTTCTCGATTACGGGCCTCAAACCCTCTGCCTGCGCCGCCCCTTGTGCTTATGGTACGGCCCTACAAACCTGATGTCAAGGTAAAAGCGCCGGCGGCGCCTTGGCCGCGAGGCAAGCTGCTACTTCTCCTCTTCTGCCTCCTCAGACCGAGCAGGTCGTATCACTTCGGGCTCAGCAGCACCCGCCTCAGCCACAGCCGCTTCAGCCACCACCTCCTCGCGAGCCACCTCAATAGCGGCAACGATGGCCTCTGGATTGGTCACCAGGGAGACGTTGGGAGGCAGGGGCACGTCTCCAGCCCGCAAGACGGAGTTTGCCTCTGCCAGGCCTGCCAGGTTCACCTCTAGTTGGTGAGGCAGGTCCAGGGGCCGGGCCACCACCTCCAGATAGTACATACGCTGCGCGACCGTGCCCCCCGCCAGCCGGGCGCCGGCCGAATCGCCCTTTAGCACAAGGCGCACTTCCACCGTGATGAGCTGCTCAAGGTCCACCCGTAAGAGGTCTACGTGCAGCGGCGTCCTGTTGACGGGCTCCCGCTGGACGTTTCGCACCATGGCCAGGTTCGAGGTGTGGCTCCCCGCTATGGTGACGGTGATGGGGGTGTTGCGTCCTGCCCGCGCCAGGACCTTCAGCAGCTCGCTACTAGGCGCCTGAAGGGAGCGCGAGGCGATTCCCCGCCCATACAGGTGGACAGGGGTGATGCCTGCCCGTCGCAAGGCTTTGACCTGCTTGCCCAGGACGGTCCTGGGCTCCAGCCTAAGGGTAATCTGTTCAGCCATGACTCCTCCACAAGGACATCGCCGTTCATGACGACGCCCCAAGATTTCTATCAGTGCCTAGCTCAGGTTCGCGTGGGCGCTTTGTGAAACGCCTCGTGTTGTCATTCAGGCCCCGTTGCGAACTGACTGCCTTGGGCAGTATATCCGAAAATCGCGGCTAGCGGAAGGCTCGACGGGCTCAGTGCAGGCTCTGGGAACTCACTCCCCCTAGAATTGTCAGGGATGGACAGCACGGAATTATCGGCATAGAGCATCAGGAAGGGCCTCCCCGTGAGGAGGCCCTTCCTGATCAATTATCGTGGAGGCCGCTGGCGCCTGGTTCTAGGTGATCACCTACCCATCTCTCACTCCCCGCTGTTGTTGAACGCGTCGAACAGGTCCTTCAGCGCCAGGGCGGCTACCCGGTCTGGGGATTGCCCGATAACCGGAGGCGGGTGGCTGGCGAGAAAGGCTATGCCTGCGAAGACCGCCGGTCGGATGTCCGGCCCGGTGGCAAATGGGTTGGCTCCGTTGCGCAAGTCGAGGATCGTGCCGAGCATTTGGGCCCGCAGGGAGTTGCGGGCGTCCTTGGCGCTGGCGTTGGAGAGGACGCTCACCGCTTGGGCAACCGTCGTTACGGTGGTGTCGCCCAAGTTGATCGAGCCCTGCGTGAGTATCGCCGCGATCTGGCTCTCGTGGTTCTTCCAGTAGCCAATGGTTCGCGCACCCTGGAACTGGGCCGGCAGCACGTCGCGCAGGGTGATCATGACGGAGTTAGTGGATGTGCCGTCGAAGCCATCGTCAACGGTGAGTTGGAAGGCAACGGTGAGGGACACGAGCTCGGCGGGCACTTGGGGTGCGGTAAACGAAGGTGTCGCCGTGTTGGCGCCGATGAGGAGTACGCCCGGACCGCCGGTCTGGACCTATGCGAAGGCGAGTGGGTCGTGATCCGGGTCAGAAGACCCTGTGCCGCTCAAGTTGACCGTCGCAAATTCATCGGCCGCCTGGTCCGGCCCGGCATCCGCCGTCGGTGGCCGGTTGAGCTGGAACCGCATCGGCGTCTCCATGTCGCAGGTGACGAACACGTTGTCGAAGAACAGCGGGCCCAGCGGAGTTGCACCCAGCGGCGGGACAATCTCCACTATGTACCTCCCCACAGTGCGGTTGACGAAGGTAAAGAAGCCTGTGGACGTGGTCTGCGTGCCCACGTTGGCGCCTGACGGGTAGTGTTTGAGGTTCACCCGCACTGACCCGGTGAAGGGCGGCGGTCTTGACCTTAGCGAGCAAGGGGAAACCCTCGGCAGCAGGGTAGTGGCGGAAGCGGTCTGAGTATCCAGCCCTGGCATTGTAGCACACCAGGTTCCTGGCGACTGCCGCGGGTGCTAGCTGTCCCTTGCTCGAACCGAAGGGGAACGGCTAGCCTAAGGCCACAGTCCCGTTGCCACAGTCCATTGGAGGAGGAGTTATGGCTGACAGCGTAGCCCAGGCTGGCGCTAGCGAGGCCCGTGAGAATGGGCTAGCTTCTCCGAAAGGAGAGGACATCCCTTCCCAAGAGCCCTCTACGTCCCCGGAGCTCCAGATCACCTACCTGTAGGAGGTCTGGTCAGAGCGGGAGGTCCGGGTCGCCCAGTTGGCAGTCGCTCTAGGCGCAGCGGAGCGTCAAGGCCAGGAGCAGGCCCAGCGTGCTGAGCGGCTGGAAGAGGAGCTGCGCCGCACCCTGGGCCAGTATCGAACCGCCCTGCTCACCGCCGCTCCCGACGTGCCCCCCGACCTGGTCCAGGGGGACAACGTGGAGGCCCTGGAGGGCTCCCTGGCGTCGGCCCAGCGGGTGGTGACATGGATCCGCCAGCAACTGGAGGCCAAGGTAGCCGCCGAGCGCATTCCCCCTGGCGCGCCCCTGCGCCCCTCCCCTGACCTGTCCAGCCTCTCGCCCACCGAAAAGATCCTCCACGGCCTTCGCCGTCTGGGGCGGTGAAGCCGGGGGACGGTGCACAGGCTGAGCATCCCTCAAACGCTAGAGCCTACCCGCCCGGCCTGGCCCTTTGGGCCGCCATGTCCTCAGACGTGGCCCTTCGCAAAATGCGCAGGAGATCCTCCACCCCCTCGGCGTGGATCATCTGTTGAGGCGTGATAACCACCCAGCCCACGGTAGGGCCCCAGTCCGCCTCCACCACCAAACGGTCGTTCACCTTCAGGTCCAGGTCCCCAGGGTCGCAGTAGTAGACCCTTTCCCCACGCTGGAACCGCACCCCCGCTAGCTGTCGAGGCATCTCTTCCTCTCACTTCTCATGCCATCTCTATCAGGATGCTGAAAAACCCTTGCGACCATCCCCCTTGTCCTCCTTCCTGGCCAGGAAGGGGGTGGGAATGATATCTGGGGGTTCCCCCCAGACCCCCGCCAAAGGGGCTCCGCCCCTCTGTACTCCCCTTTTCCCGCAGCCTGCTATCAGGTTGCAGCAGTCTCCTGACGCTCCAGGAACGGGAATCCAAGGAGCAGGTGCTCCAGGGCCATCCTGGCGTTGGCGTTCTGGTCCAACACATCCAGGGTCTCCTGGATCAGGCGAAGGCTCCGGGCGACCGCCAGGGCGTCCACCTCAGGGGCCAGGCCCTCCAACGTCGGGCGAAGCTCAGGATGCACCAGGTAAGCCGTCGCCCCCTCCTTGACCAGAAGCAGGTCCCGCCACCACTCCAGCCACAGCCCCAAAACAGCCTGCACATCCTCTCGGTTGGCCTGAAACCGCTGGGCAAGCTCCGCCGCCAGGGCAAACCTCTGGTGGAGAGAGGCCGTCAGCAGTTGGGCCACCTGCTCCGCCTCCACCTCCTGGGCCTCCAGCCATTCCGGCTCCTCCAGGGCTCGCAAGGCGATGCCGGGACACCCCTGAGAGTGAAGGGCCAGATGCTGGGCCATCTTGGGGGCCACACCCCTCTCTTCAAGGGCGCGAGCCACCTCCTGGACCCCCAGCGAGTACAGCTCCAACCGTTGGCAGCGAGAGCGCAGGGTGGGCAACAGGGCCTCCTCGTCGGTGGCGAGGAGGAGCAGCAACACCTGAGGCGGCGGCTCCTCCAGGGTCTTCAGCAGGGCGTTGGTGGCATGGGCGCTCAGGCGCTCGGCCCCCTCCACGATGAAGACGCGGCAGCTCCCCTCGAAGGGCTTGAGGGAGGCCGCCCGCTGGATCTCCCGCACCTGGTCAATGCTGATCTCCTTGGTGGCCCCGCCCTCTCTCAGGCCCAGGACCTGGACGTCGGCGTGCCTGCCTGAAGCTATCCTTACGCACTGGGAGCACGCCCGGCACGGCTGCGAAGAGCCTGTGCAGTTGACGGCCTGGGCCAGGTACAGGGCCACCGTCATCTTCCCAACGTGAGGCGGCCCCACCAGGAGGTAGCTGTGGGCCAGCCGCCCCTTCTGAAGGCTTTGTTTCAGGAGGCGCAACACGCCCTCATGCCCTATGACGGGTCCCATAAGACACGCAACCCACGCGGAGGATTAGAGAACGTCGCTCGCCATGAGGTCCTCGTAGGTCTCACGGCGGCGGATGAGGCGGGCCTTCCCGTCCTTGACCATGACGATGGCAGGGCGCGGGGCCATGTTGTAGTTGTTGGACATGGCAGGGGCATAGGCCCCAGCAGCGGGCATGGCGATGAGGTCGCCCGACCGCACCGGAGGGAGAAGGGCATCGCGCACCAGGACGTCGCCCGACTCACAGTACTTTCCCGCAATGGTGACCCGCTGCTCGTCCGCCTCGTCCATGTGGTTCGCCAGGAGGGCCTCGTACTGGGCGCCGTAGAGAGCAGGCCTGATGTTGTCCCCCATGCCGCCGTCCACGGCCACGTAGGTCCTGACGCCGGGAACCTCCTTGATGGCTCCCACGGTGTAAAGGGCCACGCCAGCAGGCCCCACAATGGCGCGCCCAGGTTCCACGACAAGCTGGGGAAGAGGCAAGCCGTGGCGCTCGCACCCCTCCCGGAGAGCGCCCGTGATAACGTGGGCGTACTCGCCGATCTCGGGGGGCAGCGTATCCCGCAGGTAGGCGATGGCGAAGCCTCCTCCCGGGCTGAAGGCCCGCATTTGAAAGCCCTGGCGGGTGAAGGAGGCGGCGAACTCCAGGACCACCTTAATGGCCACCCGATAGGGCTCCAGCTCAAAGATGGGCGATCCCAGGTGGAAGTGTAGGCCCACCAGATTCAGGTGGGGCGACCGCAAGGCCGCCTTCATCGCCTCCTCGGCCTGCCCGGTCTGGATGGGGATGCCGAACTTGCTGTCCAGAATGCCCGTCGTGGTGTGCGCATGGGTGTGGGGGTCCACACCTGGGGAGACGCGGAGCATGACGTCCTGGGTCATCCCCCACCCGGCGGCCAGGCGCTCCAGCAGCTCAAGCTCCCCCAGGCCATCCACCACCACCGCGCCTATGCGATACTCGAGCGCCATCCGCAGCTCCTCCACGCTCTTGTTGTTGCCGTGGAAGTAGATACGCTCCGCTGGAAACTCCACACGGCGAGCCAGGGCCAGCTCGCCCCCCGAGACCACATCGAGGCCCAAGCCCTCCTCCTGGAGCAGGCGAGCCAGGGCCACATTGCTGAAGGCCTTGCTGGCGTACACCACCTGGGTGGCCGGGTACCGGCTGCGGAACTCCTGGAGGAAGGCGCGGCACCGCTTACGCAGGGTGGCCTCGTCAAACACGTACAGGGGCGTGCCGAACTCCTTAGCGAGATCGGCCACGTCACATCCGCCCAGCACCAGGTGGCCCTTGGCGTTGACGTGAGCGGTGTCAGGAAGAACGGGTTTCAGGGAAGGATCCACGGCGGCTCCTGGCAGCAGAATGGCAATGGCATTATAGAAGGCACTAGGCGTATGTTCAATGGCCGATACCCAAACCGAACACCGGCCGCTCCCCCCTTCCGTTGACACCCCCTTGTCCCTTTGCTACGCTTCCAGCGATGGGCAAAGGGGGAAACGGGCCATGATTCTGGTGACCGGCGCTGCGGGATTTCTTGGCCGCCACGTGGTGAAAGTCCTCCGGCAGGCCGGCCACCCCGTGCGGGCCCTCCTCCACTCAGGCCGCGCGGAGGTGGTTACCCCCTACGGCGCCGAGCCTTGCTACGGTGACGTGCGAGACATCGCCGCCGTCCGACAGGCCGTGGCAGGTACGGATGCGGTCGTCCACCTGGTGTCCACCATTCGAGAAAAGAGCGGAGCCACCTTCCAGAGCGTCAACCACCAGGGCACTGCCAACGTCGTCGCCGCCGCCAGAGAGGCAGGCGTCCGCCGGCTCGTTCACCTGAGCGTCATCGGCGCCCAGGACAGCCCGCGTTACCCCTACCTCCATTCCAAATGGCAGGGCGAGCAGGCTGTGGTGCAAGGCGGCGTTCCCTACACGGTCTTGCGCCCCTCCTTTCTCTTTGGCGAGGGGGACGGGTTCTTCAACCTGCTGGCGGGCATGGCCAAGGCCCTTCCCTTGGTCCCTATTGCAGGCCCCGGCAAGGCCCAGTTCCAGCCCATCTGGGTGGAGGACGTGGCACGCTGCGTGGAGCAGGCCTTGTCCTCGGATAGGTTGGTGAACCAGACTATCGAGATTGGCGGGCCACACCAGTTCACCTATAACGAGTTGATGGACCTGGTTGTCGCCACACTGGGGGCGCGACGCCTGAAGGTCCATGTGCCGCTGCCATTCATGGGGCTTCTGGCTACTATCATGGGCGTTCTCCCTCGCTCCCCGGTGACCCGACAGCAGCTAGCGATGCTGGCAATAGACGACGTGACTGGCTTGGATAGCGTGGAGCGCCACTTTGGGTTCCAGCCGCGACCCCTTCGGGGGAGCCTGGACTACGTGCGAAGGCTGACCTACCTCGACGCCGTGAAGGCCACCCTGGGAGCTCTGCCCAAGCACATTCGCGACCACTAGAGGCCTTCCAGGAGGACCCTTGGACTATCGCGAATCCATCCAGCACCTTCTTAGCCTGGTGGACTACGAGCGGGCCTACCGCACGGGCGGACTACCCCGCTACGACCTCACACGCATGGAGGAGTTCCTGCGTCGCCTGGGAAACCCCCACCTGCAGGTGCCTACGGTGCACCTTGCCGGCACCAAGGGCAAGGGCAGCACTGCCGCCATGATCGCATCGGCCCTGACGGAACAGGGCTACGTGACGGGCCTCTACACCTCACCCCACCTCCATGCCTTCCGCGAGCGCATCCGCATGGGCCTCATCCCCATCACAGCCCAGGAGTTCGCCTCCCTGGTGGAAGGCCTTTCGGATGCAGCTCAAGAAGTGGGAAAGACGGACCCCCACGGGGGAGTGACCACCTTTGAGATGCTCACCGCCATGGCCTTTGCCCACTTCGCCCGCCGGAGGGCCGACATTCAGGTGCTGGAGGTGGGCCTGGGCGGGCGCCTGGATGCCACCAACATGGTGCCGCGACCTCTGGTCTGCGTCATCACTGCCCTTAGCCTGGACCACACCGCCATTCTGGGCAACACCGTTGCGGAGATCGCGAGAGAGAAGGCGGGCATCATCAAGCCAGGGGTAACGGTGGTCACAGCGCCCCAGCTACCAGAGGCGCTGGCCGTGATCCAGGAGGTGTGTGAGACCAGGGGGGCCACCCTGGTGCAGGTTGCCCAGGAGTACGCCTGGGAGCGGACGGCCCAGGACTTGGAAGGCCAGTCCTTCACCCTGCGCGGTCGCCAGGGGGAGTGGTCCCTCTGGATTCCCCTGCTGGGGAGGCATCAAATGGAGAACGCCGCCACCGCTGTGACCGCTCTCGACGTCCTACGGCGCCAGGGGGTCTCTATTGCTCAGCGGAACATGGTGCAAGGACTGGAAAGCGTCCGCTGGCCCGGGCGCTTGGAGGTGCTCCAACGCGACCCCCTGGTGGTGGTCGACGGCGCCCACAACCCGGCTTCCATGGGCCGGCTGCGGCAGGCCGTGGGGGAGGACCTTCCCCACCGCCGTCTCCTCCTCGTCCTGGGCGTCTCCGCCGACAAGGACTTCGAAAGCATGGTGGAGGAGCTGGCACGACTCAACCCTGCCCTGGTGGTGGCCACGCGCTCTCGCCACCCCAGGGCCTTGCCCACCAGCGCCATCGCACGGCCCTTCCAGCAGCGTGGGGTTTCAGTCCACGAGGTAGCGGAGGTGGGCGAGGCCACTCGATACGCCATCTCCCAGGCCAACGAGGAGGACATGGTGCTCGTGACGGGCTCCCTCTTTGCCGTTGCCGAGGCGAGAGAGCAGGTGAAGGGGATACCTCCGGAGCTTTACCCGGAGCTTCCTCGGAGCTCTAGGGTGGGCTAGCAGGACGCTGGAGAAGGGGGGTGCAGAGGGGCAAAGCCCCTTTGCACGGGGGCCTGGGGGTGTCCCCCAGATATAATTTCCACCCCCTTCCTGGCTAGGAAGGGGGACAGGGGGATGGTCGAAAGAGTTTTTCATTACCCTGCTAGGGCACACCCTGCCTAGCCCTTGGCCGCCTGGAACCGCCCCTCAACCCCCACCAGCCCCTTGGGCTTAAGCAACACCTTTTTCGCCGGGTCAGCGACAGCATATCCCAGTTGATAGGCCCTGATGCCGTGGCGAGTCGCTATCTCCAGCACGCTGGCCGCGTCAGTGGGGTCCACCACCACGCAGAAGCCGATGCCCATGTTGAACACCGTGTACATCTCGGCGTCGCTGACCTGGCCCGTCCGCTGGATAAGAGAGAAGATGGCAGGCGGCTCAGGAAGCTTCTGGAGGACAAACCCTACAGGGGCCTCCACCCGCGAGAGGTTGGTGAGGCCACCGCCGCTGATGTGCGCCAAAGCCTTGATTCGCAAGCCTGCCCGCAGCATCTCCATGACCACGGCCACGTAGATGCGGGTGGGTGCCAGCAGCTCCTCGCCTACGGTTTTGCCCAGCTCGGGAACGTAGGTGTCCACCTTGAAGGTGCTCCCCTCCAGCAGCGCCTTGCGGGCCAGGCTGAGCCCGTTGCAGTGGATGCCGCTGCTGGCCAGCCCTATCACTCTATCCCCCTCTCGAATATCGCGGCCCACAACGACCTGTCCTAGGGGAACTATACCCACGCAAGTAGCAGAAAGGTCAAAGGCGTAGCCAGGCTTAGGGCCCTTCACGAGGTCGGGCACCTGGGCCACCTCCCCCCCCACAATGGCGATCCCCGCCTCCTGAGCGCCCAGGTACATGCCTTTGCCCATCTCCTCCAGAACAGTGGCGTGGATCTGCGCTACGGCAATGTAATCCACCAGGGCGATGGGCTCCGCGCCTACGCACAAGACATCGTTGACGTTGACGGCCACACAGTCCACGCCCAGGGTGTCGTACTTCCCCACCATCTGGGCGATGAGCACCTTGGTGCCCACGTTGTCTGTGGAGATGGCCAGGCCCAGCCCGTGGCCGATGTCCAGGACGTTGGCGAAGTGGCCGATGTCCAGGACCGGCGCTCCGATTCCCTTTCTGAACGCGCTGGTCCGGCCAACCCAGCTCAAAAGCTTTTGCAGACCCTCCTCTTTCGAGGCGGCGTCTACCCCGGCCTGAACGTAGGTGAGGCCCTGGGACGGAAAGGAAGGTTGATCTTCCACAAAGGCACCTCTAGGGTCAGTGGCCTTAGCGCGGCGTGCCTGGCTGGCCAAATACCAGCCGGTAGCCGTTCGGGTCCATGACGGCAAACTCCTTGGCCCCCGAATAGGTGGTCGTCAGCTCTGGGTCCATGGGGACGCCCGTCGCCTTGAACTCATCGAAGATGCGCTCCACGTTCAGGGTCGTCACGTAAATGTCCACGCCTACACCGCGCGCTTTCCTCTTGAAACCCGTGGCCGCGGCCGCCGTGTACTTTTCCCTTCGCGCATAGCGAAGCGTTACGCTATCCCTCCGCAAGAGGACCTCCCACCGCTGGCCCTCCTTGTCCTTGTACTCGTGGTCCACCTTGAAACCCAGGCGCTCGTAGAAGGCGAGGGTGGCCTCCAGGCCGTCGCAGATGAGGCGAGGTGTCGCCCCACGAAGAGGCCGGAGGGTTCGTGTCCTCCGCGCCATCCAGGGGGGGGCCTCTCCACCCTCTGCTACCCAGGGATCGGGAAGCGTCGCCACCCCCTTCAGCTTCTCCAGCAGCTCCGGTGTGACCGCCTGGAACTCGGCGGCGTGCCCCTCAAAGGAGAGGTCTATTTGCAGGGGGGTTATGGAGATACGGTTGTTGCGAATGGCCGCCACGTCGGTGCCCTCAAGGGGTGTCTCGGAGTTGGGACGGGTGCGAGCGATCCAGTAGTAGGGGCGCCGGATGTCGTCGCCCTCCTGCACCTGGTCCATGTACACCACCTTGGCCGTCCGCGTCACCTCAATCCCCTCGATCTCCTCCACGGACTTCTTGGGAAGGTTGATGTTCAGCAGGAAGGGCCTGGCCACCGCGCCCTCCATCAGCTGGGGCACCAGGCTCTTCAAGAGAAGCGCCGCCGGCTTGTAGGGGACGTCCGTCAAGGCTGCTATGGAGATGGCGATGGCGCTGAGGCCCCGGAAGTAGGCCTGGAGGGCGGCCGCAACGGTGCCAGATATGAGCATGTCCCAGCCCAGGTTGGCCCCCTGGTTGATGCCCGACACCACCAGGTCCACGTCGCCCTCCATCAGGGTCTCCAGGGCCAGGATCACGGCGTCCGAGGGGGTGCCCTCCACCGCATAGGTGGTGACCCCGGGAAGGAAGGAGGGCACCTCGTTGACCCGGATGGGGTGATGGAGGGTGATGGCGGTGCCCACGCCGCTCTGTTCCCGGTCCGGAACCGATATGATCACCTCTCCCAGGTCCCTTAGGGCGTGGGCGGCGTACCAGAGGCCGGGCGCGTAGATGCCGTCGTCGTTGGTCAGGAGAATACGCATGGCGAGCATAGTATACGGCATCATAAGTCCGTGCGCTTGGCGGGGACGGCAGAGGCCCGCGCAATGCTGGAGGGTGTAGGGTCACATCGCAAGCCCTGGGGATGGAGGCCACTCCCTTGGCGCACCTGCTCCAGGCAGCCGTGCAGCCCCGCCAAACCACCTCACCCCCTGGCACTGCACGATGAGCCTCCGCAGCCCTGTCCCCCCTGGGGCTGACGGCCCGGCATATCATTGGGAAGGCTAGTAGGTGAGGAATGTCGTAATGCATTCTGTCCAGATGTGATCTTAACAGCCATCCAATGGGGGTATAGGGTACGGGCATCGTTCAAGAAGAAGCCCCCTTGAGCCAGAGCAATCAAGGCATCCCTTCCCTCACAACCCAGGCTGAGCCTCCCAGACGTCCGCGCATCTTCTACGGCTGGTGGATCGTGGCGGCGGGCATGGTTGTGGCGTCCTTGTCCTCAGCCCTCTACCACTACGGGTTCAGCGCCTTCTTCATTCCCTGGCGTGAGTCCTTTGGCTGGTCACGAGCCACCCTGAGCGGCATCATCAGCGGCGTCCGCTTGGAGGGCGGGCTGATTGGACCTGTGGCCGGGTGGGCCTTTGACAAGTTTGGACCCCGCCGCATGATGCTCCTGGGTCTGACTATGACAGGCCTGGGCTTCCTCGCCCTTAGTCGTGTTAACTCCCTGACGATGCTCGCCATTGTCTATGTAGGGCTCTTGGGGGCCGGGTCCAGCCTGGGGACCACGCAGCCGGTGCAGGTGGCTCTGGCCAACTGGTTCATCCGTCGGAGAGGCCGCGTCATTGGACTCATGACGACGGGGTTGGGGATAGGGGGCAGTCTGGTCTTCCTCTTCGCCCTCCTCATTGACCATTTCGGCTGGAGAACAGGGGCTGTCGTCGCGGGCCTTCTCTTCTGGGTCATAGGGCTGCCTCTTGCGTTTGTCATCAGGCACCGGCCCGAAGACATGGGGCTCCTTCCCGATGGCGCGGCTGGCAACCGCACCCCTCCATGGCTCCGCAACCAACGGGGCCGGCATGGAAGAGGGGGCTGGCGAGGCCTTGCCGATATCCAGCCTCGCCCTTTTTGGATGGGAGACCCCCGTCCCGAGATAGACCTGACCCCCTGGCAGGCCCTTCGGGCCCCCGCCTTCTGGCTCACTGCCCTCACCTCCGCGTGCTGGTCTGGTGTCGTGGCGTCCATCACCGTTCACCTCGCCAACTTTCTGGTGGAGGAGACGCAGGTAGAGTACGTAGCTGCCGTGGGTTTCCTCTCCTTCTTCGCCGCCACCAGCCTGATCGGGAGGATAGGGTTCGGTTTCCTGGCCGACTACGGCAACGTCCGCCTCCTTCTGGCATGTCTCCTGGTGGCTCAGGGGGTGGGCCTCTTCCTCTTCTCACGGGTGCAGAGCCTGGCGGAGGTCCCCTTTTTTTCCCTCCATCAGAGACGGCACAAGCAGAGCTACACTTGACAATCGGTGCCTTTTCGGCGAAGGTCGAAGGGATACGCGGAAACAGGGCGCCATCCCCCTCTTGGACCTTTAGGACACCATGAAACCACCCAGAGAAGGCCCTCCCATGCCCCTCCACGCGCACCTTATGGAGCTCCGCCGGCGGCTGGTGCGGAGCTCCATAGCCTTGGTGGTGGGAACCATTGTAGTCTTTGCATTCCATAAGCCCATCCTCCGCTTCCTGGTCCAACCCGCCCAGCAGTACCTGACCTCTCCAGCAGGACAGCTCATCTTCACCGAGCCCGCCGAATACATCGGCACCGCCATGAAGGTGTCCCTCCTGGGAGGCCTGGTGCTGGCCCTGCCGGTCGTTCTTTACCAGGCCGTCATGTTCGTTGCTCCAGGGCTCACCCCTCGAGAGCGCCGCTACCTCTACATCCTCGTCCCTTCCAGCCTCCTGGCCTTTGTCGTGGGTGCCGCCTTTGGCTACTGGGTGCTCCTTCCCCCCGCCTTCAAGGTCCTCCTCACCTATGGCAGCGACGTGGCCACCCCCATGATCCGCATCGGGTCCCTGGTGGAGCTTATGCTTCGACTTCTCCTCTGGATGGGCCTGGCCTTTGAGCTTCCCCTGGTGATCTTCATACTCGCCAAGATCGGTGTGGTCAACACGCGGTTACTGTCGCGCTTCCGCCCCTACGCCATCGTCCTGGCCTTCGTCCTGAGCGCCATCATCACCCCCACCGTGGACCCGGTGAACCAGACCCTCGTCGCCGTGCCCCTAGTGGTGCTGTATGAGATCAGCATCTGGCTCTCCAGGCTGGTCGCCCCCCGGCGACGTTAGGCGGTGGCTGTGATCGCAGCACCCTCGGCCCTCAAGAGGGCGGCCTTCACCGCCACGCCGCCGCCATAGCCTCCTAGTCCCCCATCCCCCCTAACCACACGATGGCAGGGAATGAGAATGGCGATGGGGTTCCTGGCCATGGCCTGCCCGGCGGCTCGAGCAGCCCCAGGCCTGCCCACCGTGACGGCCAGCCAAAGATAGCTTCGGGTCTCCCCTCGCGGGATGGCCCGACACGCCTCCCACACGGCGCGAAAGAAGGGCGGGGCGCCCTCCAGGTCAAGCGCGTCAGGGAAGCAGACCTCCTGCCCCAGGAAGTGCCGCTCCAGTCGCTGGCGCAGGTGTTCAAAGGCGCCCTCACGCCGCTTAGCCTCCTCAGCATCTGGGCCCAGGTCGTCCAGGGCCTCCTGGGCCGTGTCGTGGGGTACAGTCACCCGCCGCAGCCCTTGGGAAGAAGCCAGCACCCCCACCCAGCCCAGGGATGTGGGAAAAACATCGTAAAAGGAGTCGTGCCGCTTCATGCCATGCCACCCTTCTCTTATCCTACATCTCCCCTGGGACGAGCAAAGGGTGAGAGCTCTCTGGGAAGGGCTCGTGGGGAACCCTTTCTTGCAAGAAGGGGTTCCCCACTCCTCTCCGAAAGAACCTGCAATCTTCGACACCGATGCGGGAATATGGGGCCGCCGACCAGTCGGGGTGCAACACTTGCGGCCTGCACCCACGTTCAGCAAGGTCTTCCCCAGTTAGGCCGGCATCGCGACTTCAGTCGGGACTGGACAACCCCTTTCGGTAGGCTGCCAGATAGGCTCCGCTACTTGCCCAGAGTTGCAGGCAGCAGGGGGACCTGGTATACTTCGCGCGGGTGTGGCGCCTTTGAAAAGTGGGTTGCGCCCACTTTTTTGTTTGGGCGTCCCCGGGACGAGTACCAAGGAGAGCTGCCGAATATGAAGAGCGATTTCCTCCTGGCAGTGACACAACTGGCCAATGAACGCCACCTGCCCCGTGAGATGGTGCTGCAGGCGGTGGAAGCGGCCCTGGTCTCTGCCTATAAGAAGGACAGCCTCATCGCAGGCCAGGACATCACCGTACGATTGGACCCGGCCACAGCCGAGATCAACGTCTACGTATTAAAGCAGGTGGTGGCGGAGGTCGCCGACCCCAAGCGGGAACTCACCCTGGAGGAGGCCCGGCGGCTCAAGCCAGCTGCTCAACTTGCTGACACTATTGAGATAGAAGCCCAGCTGCCCTCATCGGCGGGCCGCATCGCCGCCCAGACCGCCAAACAGGTGGTACTCCAACGCCTTCGGGAGGCGGAGCGGGAGCAGGTCTACGCCGAGTTCGCCGACAAGGAAGGGGACATTCTCACCGGCCAGGTCCAGCGGTTTGAGTCCAACCACCAGGTGATTTTGGACGTTGGCAAGGTGGAGGCGGTGCTTCCCGCCTCCGAGCAGGCGTCTAGCGACCACCTCCGGCTCCACCAGCGCCTCCGGGTGTACGTCATGGAGGTGCAGCGCGCCCCCAAGGGCCCCCTCATCACCGTCTCCCGCTCCCACAAGAACCTGTTGAAGCGGCTCATGGAGCTGGAGATCCCGGAGATTTACAATGGCGTGGTGGAGATCAAGGCCATCGCCCGGGAAGCGGGTTCTCGCAGCAAGGTAGCGGTGGTTGCCCGCCAGGAGGGGGTGGACGCCGTAGGGTCCTGCGTGGGGATGCGGGGAAACCGTATTCAGAACATCGTCAAGGAGCTCCAGGACGAGCGCATTGACGTCATCCAGTGGCACAAGGACCCCCCCATCTTCATAGCCAACGCCCTGAGCCCGGCTCAGGTCCTCCGCGTGGAGCTGAACGAAACCAACCAGGAGGCCCTGGTGGTGGTCCCTGACCGTCATCTCTCCCTGGCCATCGGCCGGGAGGGGCAGAACGCTCGCTTGGCCGCCAAGCTTACCGGCTGGAAGATCGACATCAAGAGCACCGCGGAGATGGAGGCCGAGCGGCTGCGGCGCCTCGCTGAGGAGCCTGAGCTTGTGGAAGAGGCTCAGGTTGCCCCGAAACCCATTGCCCAGGTGGTGGCCCCCGTGGCTGTCTTGGCCTCGCTCGAGGCCCCCGTTGCAGCACCAACAGTGCCTGCTGCAGCCCCTGTCGCTAAGGTTGCACCGCCGGTGGTTCGAGAGGAGGCCGTCGCCATCCCCAAGGCGTCTCCCGCAATTCAACCTTTCAAGCCCCCGCTCTCCCCAGAGGAGGCGCTAGCCCTCTTGACCGTGGAGGAGGAGCTGGCCAACAAAGAGCAAGTGGAGGAGGAAGAGGAGGAGGCCGAGGTTGTGGAGGGGGAGGAGATCTGGGACATCCCTCGCATCACTAAGGCCCCTTCGGGCATTCGATTCGCCGAAGACATCCTTGGCCCGCGTGAGCCGCGAGGCAGGGGTGGTCGCAATGATCGACGGGACGACAGGGCCCGGAAGGGGCGCAAGACAGGAGCAGGAAGGGCTGAAGGCACGCCGGGGCGAGTTGCAGGCACGGAGCAGCAGGAGTAGTCCCGCTCCCCGCCCTCTCCAGCCGACGGACTGCACTCTCAGGCTTCCCAGCAGACCCGCCCACGGCCGCAGAAGCCCAGGAGAGAAAGGCCAGGGAGCAGCATGGCGCAGCCTGGCCACCAACCCCAGAGGAAATGCGTGGCATGTGGCGAGCGCTCCCCCAAGAGGGGCCTCCTTCGCCTGGTGCGTACTCCCGCTGGCGGCCTCCAGGTGGACCCTACCGGGCGGCTCTCTGGGAGGGGAGCGTACCTCTGCCGGAGCCAGACCTGTTGGGAGCAGGCGCTGCGGCGTCCAGGAAGATTGGAGCAGGCCCTTCGATGGACAATCTCGGCTGAGGAGCGAGAGCGGCTGGTCCAGGCCATCCAAGCCGTGATGAGCCCGTAAGGCCACCATCTCGTAACAGTGATCAACGATATGATGCAAAGCGACTCTCCAGGACAAGCTGCCGCCCTTGCCGGGACCCCAGATACGGGTAGGCCTTTGCGGGCTCCTCCCAAGCCAAGAGGGCCGAGAAGGGTAGAGCTGCCCGAGGCCCTGCCGGTCCATCGGTTAGCCTCGCTGCTGGGAATGACCCCCGTTGAGATAATCAAGCAGCTCATGCGCAACGGGGTCATGGCCAACATCAACCAGTTGGTCGCCTACGACATCGCGGCCACGGTGGTGGCGGACTTCGGCCTCCACCCCGTCCGACGTGCGGAGCGCAGGCCAACCACCGGGCCGGCTGCCCCAGGGCAACCCCAAGAGGACACCTCTCTCCTGGAGCTGAGGCCCCCTGTGGTCACCATCCTCGGGCACGTAGACCACGGCAAGACCACCCTCCTCGATGCCATTCGCCAGACCAATGTGGCGGCTAGTGAGGTGGGCGGCATCACTCAGAGGATCGGCGCCTACCAGGTGGAGTACAAAGGACAGAAGATCACCTTCCTGGACACCCCTGGCCATGAGGCCTTCACGGCCATGCGAGCCCGCGGCGCCCAGGTAACGGACATCGCGGTGCTGGTGACGGCGGCAGACGACGGGGTCATGCCCCAGACGGTAGAGGCCCTCAACCACGCCAAGGCTGCCAAGGTGCCCATCATCGTAGCCATCAATAAGGTGGATCTCCCCGGCGCCGACCCCGAGCGGGTGAAGCGGCAGCTCTCGGAGCATGACCTCATCGTAGAGGAGTGGGGAGGAGACGTCATCGCCGTGGAGGTGTCCGCGAAGCAACGATTGGGCATTGACGAGCTTTTGGAGAACATCCTGGTGGTGGCCGAGGTAGCCGAGCTCAAGGCCAACCCCAATCGGTCTGCCCGTGGTGTGGTCATCGAGGCACGGCTGGACAAGAACCGGGGCCCCGTGGCCACAGCGCTGATCCAGAACGGGACCATAAAGATAGGAGACACGGTGGTGGTGGGCCGGGCCTCGGGCAGGGTCAGGGCCCTCTTCAACGACATGGGCCAGCGGGTGAAGCAGGCGGGCCCTTCCATTCCTGTGGAGCTCCTGGGCTTGGACCTGCTCCCGGAGGCGGGGGATACCCTGGAGGTGGTGGCAGACGATAGAGCAGCCAAGGAGCTAGCGTCTCAAAGGGAGCAGCAGCAAGCCCAGGCTCGAACCAGGGCCGTCTCCCTGGAGGAGGTCTACACCAGGATCCAGGCAGGGGAGATGAAGGAGCTCAACCTGGTTGTTAAGACCGACTTCCAGGGCAGCATCGATGCTGTCCGAGAGGCCCTGGAGCACCTGGCCTCGCCCCGCACGCGGGTCCACATCATCCACGTCGCCAGCGGCAGCATCACCGAGAGCGATGTTCTGCTGGCCATCGCCTCCAAGGCCATCATCCTGGGTTTCTACAGCAAGCCCGAGCCCGGCGCCCGACGCCTGGCCGAGACCTCCGGCGTGGACATCCGCTACTACGACATCATCTACCGCCTGGTAGAGGACGTTCAGAAGGCCCTGGCGGGGCTCCTGGTGCCCGAGGAGAAGGAGGTCATCGAGGGCCATGCCGAGGTGCGGGTCATCTTCTCCGTCGGAAAAACGGGCAAAGTGGCAGGAGTCCTGGTGCGCGATGGCAAGCTCGCCCGCAGCTCTTGGATACGGGTGATGCGGGGTGGGAAAAGCCTCCACGAGGGGCACGTCAGCAGCTTGAAACACCTTAAGAACGACGTGCGGGAGATGGCCGCCGGCTTTGAGTGCGGAGTCGTCGTCGACGGGTTCACCGACTTCAAGGAGGGAGACCTTCTGGAGGCGTTCCAGAAGGAAAAGGTCTCTGTCTAGTGCCTTGTGCAGCCCCCTGATATTTTCTCCTCCCCATACCCTGCGGCACTATCGTCCGGCACCCTTATCTTCACCAAACCCCAACAGGCTGCGGCAAGGGGGTGTCCAGTCTCGACTCGTCGGGATTGGCAGGGGTCTTCCCGACTTGTCGGGACAGATATAATTCCCGCCTCCTTCCTGGCCAGGAAGGGGGACAGGGGGATGGTCGAAAGGGTTTTTCAGCATCCTGCTAAAGAGTCACTGCCCCTAGGCCGCTGTGAAGAACCGACGACTAGAACGAATCAACAACCTCATCTGCATCGAGCTGGGGGAGCTCATCCTCCTCTAGGAGGTGGCTCTCTCCACTGCCCAAGATCAGAGCCATAGCCCGCAACCATCTTCATGGTTCGGGCCAGTATCGTCGCGTAGAGGCAGCCAAACCCCAGGAGCACGAGTAACAATGGCCACCGCGGGACCCCCGGGGAGAGCACGCCGACCCTCCCCCACAACACCTCCACCGGAGCAGGTGGACGGAATCCTCAACCTGAGGAAACCCTCTGGCGTCACATCCATGGAGGTGGTCCGCCGTATCAAACGCCTCACCCGCCAGCAGCGGGTGGGCCATGCGGGGACCCTGGACCCGCTAGCCGATGGGGTGCTTCCCATCTGCTTCGGCCAGGCCACCCGCCTCATGGAGTTCCTGGTGGATGCTCCCAAGGTCTACCGCGCCACCATGCTCTTAGGGGTGATCACCGACACCTACGATGCCCAGGGCGCCGTGGTCGAGGTCCGGGACCCCTCAGCCCTCACCAGGGAGCAGGTGGAGGCAGCCATGGCCGACTTCCTGGGGGTGGTGTTCCAGGTGCCGCCCATGTACAGCGCCCTGAAGCACCAGGGGAAAAGGCTGTACGACCTGGCGCGGGCCGGGGTGGAGGTGGAGCGGGCTGCTCGAAAGGTCCAGGTCTACAGGATCAGCCTGCTCCAGTGGGACTTCCCCAGCGTAACGATAGAGGTCGAGTGTGGTCGGGGCTTCTACATTCGCTCCCTGGCCCACGACCTCGGAATGGTCCTCGGATGCGGCGCCCACCTGACTGCACTGACCCGCCTGCGGAGCGGCCCGCTAAGGGTGGAAGAGGGCGTCAGCTTGGAGGAGGTGGAGCAAGGGGCAGAGGAGGGGACATGGAAGGGGCTTCTCCACGCACCAGACGTGGCCCTGCAAAACATGGACGCCGCCGTGGTGAGTCGCGGGATGGAGCAGGCTATCCGGCAGGGGCGCCTGGTGCCCTTCGGTTCGGGGCGCATGTACCCTGCCCCTGTCAACCCTTGCCGCATCTACTCCGCCGATGGGCGGTTCCTCGCCGTCGGCCGCTACGACTTCGTCAAGGGGCTGTGGAGGCCCGAAAAGGTGCTGGACACCCACCCCTTGAATGGGGGCTTCGAGGTCACCCCCTCTCGCTAGGGCCTTGCCGACAACCCACACCAACGACGCCTCTCCTATGGGCGCTGGCTTATCGTGCAAGAGAGAACGGTCGGGTTTCCAGCTAGAAAAGTCTTGACAACCAGCTAGGGCATTGTATATTGTCAAAGCCGAATCCAAAGGAGGTGAAGCTACAATGCCTGAGGCCTATTGTTTCAAGTGCAGGACCAAGCGGACAATCCGCAACGCTACCGCCACCCGGTTGAAGAACGGTCGCCCTGCTACCCAGGGGGTCTGCCCCGTTTGCGGCACCAAGGTGTTCCGCATCGGCAAGGGGTAACCGCTCTTCTCTCCTGGGCCTTGCTGCCGCCCCTTAGGAGACGGCTTGGCGCGAATGTCTTTTTCTGCGTCTCCTTTGCGTATCGCCTGAACTCCAGGAAGGACATGCTAGCCTCGGGGTGGAACCACCAGGGCTAGCCGTTTGAGGAGTTGGAGTGGGTTCCCTTCCAACAGATCGGGCACCCTTCCCTCCTCCAGGCCTGCGCCCAGGGCTATGGCACGGGCCAGCTCCTCGGTGAGCAGGTCTTCAGGGGCGTGAGCGTCCGAATCTACCACCAGGGAGGCCCCAAAGGCCAACCCTAGCTTGGCCACTCGCCCGTTGGTCAGCGAGTGGCCCCGGCGGGCGGAAAGCTCCAGAAAGACCCCTCGGGCGGCGGCGTTTTGTGCCTCCTTCTCCGTGAGCAGCCCAGGGTGGGCCAGGATGTCCACGTACGGCGAGGCCAGAGCAGCGCGGTTGGTGCCCGGCTCCACCGGCTCTACCACCGTCTCCCCGTGAACCACCACTATGCGCGCTCCCAGCGCCTTTGCCCGTTGTGCCGCCTCGTTGATCATGCTCGGGGGCACGTGGGTCAGCTCCACGCCCGGGATTGCCAGGATGTTCCACTGAGAGGAAGCCACCGCGCACTCCCGCACCAGGATGGGAACGACCCGCTCCTGGTCCTCCAGGCCGCAGTGGTCGGTAACGGCGATGGCCTTGTACCCTCGCACCACGGCCCGCCGGATCAGCTCCAGGGGCGAGAGCACGCCATCGCTGAGGAACGTGTGGGTGTGAAAGTCGTAGACCATGACTACCCCTGCCCCTGGCGACGCTTCCTTAGCTCTTCCCAAACCCGCTCCGGTGCCACCCCCTGGGCCGCGAGCAGCACCAGCAGGTGGTACACCAGGTCTGCCGCCTCCAGGGGGACCCGCTCAGCGTTCCCAGTGGCCGCCGCCAGGGCCGTCTCCCCGGCCTCCTCAATGACCTTCTGTGCGATGCGCTCCACCCCCTCCTGGAACAGGCGAGCAGTATAGCTCCCCTCAGGGAGAGTCTCCTTGCGGTCCTGAATCAGCGCGTAGACCTCTTCCAGGACCCCAGAGCCTCTGTCTAGACGTTGGAAGCGGGGAGCGTCCTCCAGGGTCTCGAAGAAACAGGACGTGTTGCCCGTGTGACAAGCGGGTCCGGTAGGCTCCACCTGGATCAGAAGGGCATCGCCGTCGCAGTCCTTCCAAACGGAGCGCACCTTCAGGTAGCTGCCGGACGTCTCACCCTTGTGCCACAGCTCGGAGCGGCTGCGACTGTAGAACCAGACCTCGCCTCCCTCCACGGTGCGGCTCAAAGAGCCTGGGCTCACGTACCCGAGCATGAGCACTTGTCCCGTGTTGGCGTCTTGGGCAATGGCGGGCACCAGCCCCTGGGCATCGAGGGTAATCACAGAACTCCTCCTTTTCCTGGGCGCAGAAGGTCCAGGAGCTGGGTCAGGTTGGTCACCTGGTAGTCCGGCCTCGCCTGGGAGGTGTCCACCGGTGCGCCGCTCCAGTTGACCAGGACCGTACGCATTCCCACCCGCTGGGCGCCGAGAATATCATCGTACACCGTGTCCCCTACGAAAACAGCCTCCTGGGGTGCCACCTGAAGCACCTCCAGAATCCTCTGAAACCCCACAGGGTGGGGTTTGTACGCGCTGACGGCCTCCGAGGAGATGACGGCGTCCAGGGGAAGGGGCGTGGCCTCCAGGAGCGGTTTCAGGAACGAGTCGTCGGCGTTGGAGAGGATGGCCGTCTTGAACGATGCATGGAGCCGGGTCACCACCGCGAGGCTCTCCGGGTAGAGGCCCCGGCGTCCCAGGTCCGCCACCACCCGTGCCTTGGCTGCCGCAGCATCCCCGTCCAACCCAAGCTCCTCGAACAGCCTCTCGAAGCACTCCTCCCATACGACCCGGTAGGGCTTAAAGGGTGGGCTCAGCTCGGGGGCCTCCAGGTTCACCCGGACCTTGCGTGTCTCTGCCTCCATAGCCCTCCACCGCCTGTACAGCTCCTGATGGTCTATGGGGAGGGCCTGCTGCCGGCAGAGGGCCTGAAAGGTAGCGAGCCAGGCCTCATGGCCGTTGTCGAAGAGAGTGTTGTAGACGTCAAAGATGACGGCCTTGGCGATGGAGCCGAGAGGCTGAACAGACTGCATTTACCTATTCCCTACGCTGGCTACCTTCAGGCTGCGCCCAGGTTTTTGGGCGCAGCCCAACCCGCACGAGTCAACTTGGCTCCAGCCACTTAGTGGACAAGCTCGGAAGGTAAGATGAATTGTTGCCCGTTGGGCAGAATTATGACCTTTGTCCCATCGGCGAGTTTTTGAACGTAGGCATACAGGATGATCTCCTTCGTGAGCGTCTCCGCCACGAGCTTGTTCGCTTCGGCCTGTGCTGTCGCCACTCTCAGGATGGCTTGAGCTTCCCCCTCGGCCCTCGCGATGGTCGCGTCCCTTTGGCCTTCCGCCTGTGCCTTGGCCTGCTGCGCTTCAACCTCTATTTGGAGGAGCTTATTCTTCGCGCGCTCGGCATCCTGCGCGGCACCCACCTTCGCCTCGATCGCGTCGGTGAAGACCTTCGAAAACGAGAAATCCGTGATGCTCACGTTGTCCACGATGACCCCATACTGGCCTACCCGGGTCTTCAAGCTATCCTCAATCTGCGACCGCACCTTTGGCCGCAGCGTGATGAGGTCGCCTGCATTGTACTCGGCGGTCACGCTCTTTACGGCCTCCTGAACGAAGGGCTTCAGGACAACGTTGACATAGTCGCGGCGCAAATCGACATACACCTTCGTGACCTGCGTAGGATCGATCCTGTAGTTAATGGTGACCGTCGTGCTGACCTCCTGCAAGTCCTTGGAGGCCGCCGATGCCGGCGCCTCGTACGCATGGGTCCGGATATCCATCCTCTCGACGGTCTCAATGAACGGGGTCACAAAGTAGAGCCCAGGCGGCAGGATGCGGTCCGTTGTCGCCCCAAGGCGGAGGACGATGCCCCGTTCGCTGGCTCCGACCTGTCCCGCCGAGCCCTCGACGGCGAAGGTGGAAAACAGCAGCACCACCGAGATCGTCAGCCCCCACCAACGCACCTTGATCGTCTTCCCCTGGAGCACGCTGTTCAAGTCCACTGTCAGGAGGAGACCGATGATGACGACAAAGACGAGAATTCCGAGCTGCAATAGTGGTGACATCCGTTACTCCTTCCGCTTGTCCTTCAAGAAGTCCGACAGATCGCTTTCCATATCCTTATGCTCCGCCGCCTTCCTCGCCGACCGGTAGTACCCGTAAATTATGATACCGACGGCGATGAGACTGATCCCAAGCAACGCCAACTCCAATAACCGCCACACAGGTGCCTCCTTCAGCGCAGGATTTCTGTGATTGCTCCTTACTACCTCATCAAATGTTTGTCCGCTTGTCGACGGTCGTCACTCAGAGAGTTTGTGATTTTTGTCCTCTCGCCCCCATTGGGGGAGAGAGTTAGAGTGAGGGGGGGGGGTTGGAATGTCTCCAGAGCCCCGATGGAATCGGGGCCTCCACCCTCGCCCTCTCCCTCTCCCTCCGTGAGGGAGAGGGAGATTTCCTCACAAGCCCTGAGCATGTCAGAGGGGGACGCATCGTCCCCTCCATTAGCCTGGCCAAACGCAGCCCAGCCATGCAGGTCTCGCCCACCGGTGAACGACGCCCCAGACATTGTGGGTGCAGGGCACGCCCTGCTGGCGGCTACACGCTCACCCCTGCAGTGGGGCGCACCGGCACGCCGTGCCGGGCCAAATAGGTCTTCGCCTGAGCAATGGAGTACGTGCCATAGTGGAAGATGCTCGCGGCCAGGGCCGCATCGGCTTCGCCTTCCACCAGCGCCTGCCGCAGGTGCTCCAGAGTGCCTGCGCCTCCGCTCGCGATGACGGGGACCGATACCGCCTGAGCAACGGCGCGAGTCAACGCCAGGTCGTACCCCTCCTGGTGGCCATCCGCGTTCATGCTGGTGAGAAGGACCTCTCCAGCTCCCAGCTCCGTTGCCCGGCGCGCCCACTTGACGGCGTCCATCCCCGTGGGGCGTCGTCCTCCGTGGGAGTAAACCTCCCATCGGGACGCCTGGTCTAGGGCCACGGTGCCTTCCGCAGAAGCGGGACGCACACCAGAAGTGACAGCCTTGGCGTCAATAGCCACCACGATGCACTGGTTGCCGAAGCGCCGCGCCGACCGCTCCACCAGTTGGGGGTCCTCAATCGCAGACGTGTTGAGAGAGATCTTGTCGGCCCCCGCCTCCAGCATTCGACGCACGTCCTCGGGGGCGCGGAGGCCTCCACCGACGGTGAAGGGGATGAACACCTGGTCTGCCACCCGGCGGACCACCTCCACCATGATATCGCGAGCCTCTGCGCTGGCGGTGATGTCCAGGAGCACCAGCTCGTCGGCTCCCTCTCGGTCGTAAAAGGCAGCCAGCACGGCGGGGTCTCCGGCGTCCCGCAGGTTCAAAAAGCTGACCCCCTTGACCACTCGCCCCCTGTCCACGTCCAGACAGGGAATGATGCGCCTGGTAAGCACGCTGTTACTTCCTCGCCAGCACCATGTATTGCCTGGTGGTCAGGTCCCGATGCTCCAGGGAGCGGAATCCCCCTGATCGAGCCAACTCTTCCACCTCTTGCAGAGGCAGGCGCTGCTCCACAGGCGGGCCTCCCACTGGGCTTTCCTCAGGCTGCTGCTTGTGCCACTCCAGGACCGCCATCCAGCCGCCCCGCCGCAGGGAGGAGAGCACCTGGCTCACCACGGCCTTCTTGTCCGGCACACCGTGGAGGACAAAGGCGAGCAGGACTCCATCCAAGCTGTCCTCTTGCAAGCCAAGGCTTTCCTTCGCGGAGCGCACCAGCTTGACGTTGTTGAGGCGAACATCACGAAGCTTTCCCCCCAGGGCGTCCAGCATCTCCTGATCGGCGTCCACGGCGTAGACCCTGCCATCGAAAAGGTATTTAGCCAATGCGATGGTGAAGAACCCGGCGCCGCAACCGATGTCGGCAACGACCTGATAGGGACGCAAGGGCAAGAGGGCCAGCAGATGAGTGGGGTCCAGCAGGTCACCCTGCGATGACCCCATAAGCGTCTCCAATTGTCGCGGATCCCTTTGTTGAAGCATCAAACCGCCTTACAGGTGGAATTGGCGAGGGACAGATACCGCGTTCAGTATACCCTAAAGGAAAGGAGGCCAGGAGGCTCCACTCTGGGTCAGGCTGCCGCTGCAGCCAGGGCGTTCTGAAGAGAGAGGGCCCCGGTGTAGAGGGCCCTGCCGATGATAGCTGCCTCCACCCCCAGGGCAGCCAGGCGCTTGACGTGATCAACGGTGGAAACGCCCCCCGCGCTGACCATCGCCACCCCCAGGGATCGGGCCTCTTGGACGACAGCCCTGAGGGCCTCCCAGTTGGGCTCGGTCAGGGTGCCGTCCCGAGCGATGTCGGTGTAGACGAACCGCTTCACGCCGAGGGCCGCCATCTGGTGCAAAAGCTCCAGGGCAGGCACAGTCGTCGTTTCCTTCCAACCCCGGACGGCCACCCGCCCGTTTCTGGCGTCAAGGGAAACGAGAATGGCTTCGCCGGCGTACTCTCGGCAGAGGTGCTCCACCAGGCGGGGCTCCTTCACAGCGGAGGTCCCCAGCACCAGACGCGTGACCCCGGCCTCCAGGACCTGGGCAGCAGTTTCGGCGTCCCTGATACCCCCACCCACCTGGACAGGGATGGACACCCCTTTCACGATGGCCCGGTACAACTCCAGGCTCACCGGCGCTCCAGCCGCCGCTCCGTCCAGGTCCACGATGTGCAGGCGAGGGGCGCCTGCCTGTTGAAAGGCCCTGGCCACCGCCAGGGGGTCCTCTGAGAACACCTGGACCTGCTGGAAGTCGCCTTGATAAAGCCGGACGCACTTCCCGTCCTTGAGGTCAATGGCGGGAATCACTTCCATGAGCTGGCGTACTCCGCCCCGGACGAGTAAAGGGCGAGAGTTCTTTGGGAAGGGCTCCTGGGGAACCCTTTTTTGCAAGAAAGGGTTCCCCAGACCTCTCCGAAAGAACTTGTAACACTCAACGCTTTCCTCAACCTGCTCCAAAGCTGAATTGGTGGCTCGAACAGGACTTTACCTTCTCAGTCTTCCTTGGCGTAGGCTACGAAGTTGCGGTAGATTTGGAGACCCGCAGGGCCGCTCTTCTCTGGGTGGAACTGGGTGGCTACCAGGCGGTCGTGAGCCACGGCTGCGCAGAAGGAGACGCCGTAGGACGTAGTCCCGGCCACCAGAGAAGAGTCCTCCGGGTCCGCATAGTAGCTGTGGACAAAGTAAAAGTACGAGTCTTGGGGGATGTCTCTCAAAACGGGGTGGTCCTTCACAACGTGGACCTGGTTCCAGCCCATGTGGGGCACTTTCAGCCCCGGTGGTAACCGGCGCACCCGCCCGGGGAAGATGCCGAGGCAGGGCACGTTCCCCTCCTCGGTGAAGTCCAGGAGCAGCTGAAGGCCGAGGCATACGCCCAGGAAGGGGCGCCCCGACTGGATGACCTGCTTGACTGCGGAGGTGAGCTGGCTGGCCTCCAGGGCCACCATGGCCGAGTCACAGGCCCCCTGGCCTGGCAGCACCACCGCCCGCGCCTGGCGCACTTCGTCGGGATCACTGGTGATAGAAGGGTGAGCCCCTACCGCCTCCAGGGCGCGGACAACGCTGCGCAGGTTTCCCGCCTGATAGTCGACAATGACCAGTTCCTTCCCCATCACCCTGTGAGGACCTCTAGGGGCAGGTCCCGGTCCTGGTAGCGGGCCAGAATGAACAGCATGTCCGCCAGACGGTTCAGGTATCGCAGCACCTCGTCGTTAACCAGCAGCCCCTTCTCCTTCAGATCCACCACCCGACGTTCGGCCCTCCGCAGGGTGGAGCGGGCCATGTCCAGGGCCGCAGAGGCGGGCGAGGCGCCCGGGATGATGAAGGACCGGGGCAGGGTCAGCTCCTCGTTGAGCTGGTCGATGAGCTGCTCGAGGCGCGTCACCATCTCCGCCGTGGTGGGCTGGAAGTGTTTGAGGAAGGTCTGATACCCCGTCGGGTCCGTGGCCAGCTCCGCCCCCACAGTGAACAGCTCCCGCTGCACCTGGAGAATGATCTCCTTCACCCGCGGGTCGTTGCTCAGGGCCCGGGCCAGGCCCAGGGCAGAGACGGCCTCGTCGGTGGTCCCGTAGGCCTCACAGCGCGGGTCAGCCTTGGAGACGCGGCCACCATACAGGAGCCCTGTCTGGCCCTGGTCACCGTAGCGAGTGTAAATCTTGGGCACGAAGTGGCTTTCCCCTAGTGAATACACGGGGATTATAGCATGGCTTACGGGTACACGCCCCGGACACGCATGGCCTCGGCCGCCTGGGTAAGATGTCTACGTTCCCTATTCGGGAAGGAGAAAAGCTCAAAAGGAGTCCATCGCGCCCTGCTATAATAGGAGCAGTCGGTACTGCCAGGCCTTCCGGCGCGTGGGTGCAGGGCACGCTCTGCTTACTCTTTATTTCATTGTAGGGGAGTCAACAAGCGACCATGAACGATGTGAAGACCCAGGTTGAGGAGATGCAACAACGTATTCAGCGGATGGCGGTGTATCTTTGACCTGGCCACGAAAGAGCAGACCGTTGTACAGCTAGAGGAGCAGGTCGAGCGGCCCGATCTGTGGGATAACCCTCAAGATGCCCAACGCCTCTTCCGCCAGTTGGCCCACCTGAAGGAGGAGGTAACCACTTGGCGGGTGCTGGAGCAGGAGGCCAAGTCGCTCCAGGAGCTCATCGAGTTGGCCGTGCAGGAGGCGGACTTCTCTCTGCGGGACTCCCTGGAAGCCGAGAGCCGGTCCATCACCTCAAGGATAGCCTCTCTGGAGTTTCAGGCAACCCTGTCTGGGGAGTACGACGCACGCAACGCCATTCTGGCCATCCACTCCGGCGCCGGCGGCACGGACTCCCAGGACTGGGTGAATATCCTGATGCGCATGTACATTGGCTGGGCCGAGCGGCATGGGTATGAGACCGAGATTATGGACATGTCCCCAGGAGAGGAGCTCACCGGGATCAAGCGAGTGGTCTTGGGCGTGAAGGGCAAGTACGCCTACGGGTACCTGAAGGCCGAGCGAGGGGTGCACCGGCTGGTGCGCATCTCTCCCTACTCCGACTACGACCAGCGCCAAACCTCCTTCGCCCTGGTGGAGGGCCTGCCCGAGGTGGAGGAGCAGACCGACGTGACCCTGCGGCCCGAGGATCTGCGTATTGACGCCTTTCGGGCCGGCGGCCACGGCGGCCAGAACGTTCAGAAGACCTCCACCGCCGTCCGGATCACCCACCTCCCCACGGGCATTGTGGTCACCTGCCAGAACGAGCGCTCTCAGCGCCAGAACAAGGAGTTCGCCCTCAAGATACTGCGGGCTCGAGTCATGGACCTGGAGCTTCAGCGCCGAGCCGAGGAGCAGGCCCAATTGAAGGGGCAGCACATCGCGCCTGAGTTCGGCAACCAGGCCCGCAGTTACGTGCTCCATCCCTATCAGATGGTCAAGGACCACCGCACAGGCTACGAGACGCCCGACACCCAGCGGGTGCTGGAAGGGGACCTGGACGAGCTGATCCAGGCCTATCTGCTGTACGCCCTCCGCTCCCAGGAGTCAGGGCCTTCCGCTCCTGCAAAAGGGACAAGGAATCCCACCTAATGCTTGGTTGTGTAGGTTCGCGTGCAGGAGGTCCGTCTCAACCCCGCTCACCCTGAGCCTGTCGAAGGGCGAGCCGCTCGTGGTTCGACAAGCTCACCATGAGCGGTTTCCCATACCGCGCGTTTCGCAAGGAAGTCCTAGCACAACGGTAGAACGGTGGGGTAATGAAAAGACTGTCGGTCCTGCTGGTTTTCCTGATCCTGGCCGCCCTGGCCTGCCATGGAGAGTCTGCGGCCCCTGCCTCAACCCCAACCAAGACAAGCGGTTCTCTCACTCCTACCCCGACTGCCACGTCAGGTTCCCCATCAGGGGGGCAGCCCCGCAGGGGAGGGGTCTTCCGCCGCCTCTGGGCGGAGCCCCCAACCTTGGACCCCCACCTGGCCCAGGACACTAGCTCCGCCGCCATCGTGGTGGAGGTGTTCAGCGGCCTGGTGGCCATCAGCTCTGACCTTCAGATCATCCCCGACATCGCCAAGGGATGGGAGATAGCCGACAGCGGGACCACCTACACCTTTCACCTGAGAGACGACGTGAGGTTCCACAACGGCAAGAGGCTGACGGCTCGCGATTTCAAGTACTCCCTGGAACGGGCCACGGACCCTCGCACCCAATCGCCCGTGGCCCAGACCTATCTGGGGGACATCGTTGGTGCTAAAGAGCATCTGCGAGGCCAGGCCAACGCGGTCAGCGGCGTCCAGGTCCTGGACGATTACACCCTGCGCATTAAGGTGGATGCCCCCAAGGTGTACATTCTGGCCAAGCTGACCTTCCCCACCGCCTTTGTGGTGGACAAGGAGAACATCGAGAAGCTGGGGAACCGCTGGGCCCAGGCGCCCAACGGCACCGGCCCCTTCAAGGTCAAGGAATACCGCATCGGCGACATCGTGAACCTGGAGCGGAACGACGGGTACTACGGCGGGGCGCCCTATCTGGATCGCGTCGAGTTCATCCTGCGCGGCGGCAGCTCCATGGCCATGTACGAAAACGGCGAGATCGACCTGGCGGGGGTGGGCCTGGACGCCCTTTCGCGGGTGGAGGACCCCGCAAGCCCCCTGAACAAGGAGTTGGTGACGGCGGCGCCCCAGTTCTCCCTCTCCTACATCGGCTTCAGCATCACCACGCCACCCTTTGACGACATCAAGGTGCGCCAGGCCATGACCTACGCCATCAACAAGGAGCTCATCGCCTCCGAGGTGCTGGGAGGATTGGATGTCCCCGCCTACAGCATCCTGCCGCCGGGCTTCCCAGGCTACAATGCCCAGCTCCAGGGAATTCGCTTTGACGCCGAGAGGGCCAAGGCCCTTCTTCGGGCGTCCAAGTACGATCCCTCCAAGGGGAACTTTCCCAAGAGCGTCGTTCTGACGGTTCCCGGCACGGGCGGCTCCGCAGGCCTGGACCTGGAGGTGGTCATCGAGTTGTGGAGGCAGACCCTGGGCATCGAAGTGGAGATCCGCCAGGTGGAGTGGGCCACCTACCTCCAGGAGCTCAATCGCCGGAGCATGCAGCTCTACGCCGGACTGGGATGGCAGGCCGACTACCCAGACCCCGAGAACTTCCTGGACATCCTGTTCCACTCCCAGAGCGAGGTCAACCACGGGGCCTATGCTAACGCCCAGGTGGACCTCCTTCTGGAGCAGGCACGGGTGGAGCAAAACGTCCAGCGGCGTCTTCAGCTCTACCAGGATGCGGAGCGCCTCATCACCGAAGAGGCCTTCATCATCCCTCTCTGGTACACGGGCGAGCAGAAGGCCCTCGTCAAGCCCTACGTCAAGGGGTACCGGTTCACCCCCATGACCCTGCCCAAACTCAAGGACGTGTGGATTGACAAGGGCTGAACTGGCATGATGCTACGATATCGGGCCCACGACTATACGCATCGAAGTAGCAGAGGTGCGCAATGAACCCGGCGATTGCGTGGATCCTTGGGTTTGTGCTGGCCTGGATTGCAAATTGGCCGGTGGCATTGCTGGCGATAAGCTTTGCGGGGGGGAGTATATTTGATGGGGCTTTGGCTTTGGTCTTTGGACGCTGGTTACTAGCCATTTGGCTGATTCAGCTAGTGATCGCTATGCCATTAGTGTTATGGCTCGCCCCCAAAAAATTGCGGAGCCGCACGAAGTGGGGGATCGCGGCATTCTTTCTCACCCTTTGGGCACTAATGGCACTAGCTCTTATTGACAAGCCAAGGGAGCCTTGCCCTGAGTGCAAAGAGGGGATGATCAAGGGGGCCATAGTCTGCATCCACTGCGGCTTGAGAGTCGAAGGATGAGCGGGCGTGTTAAGCTACATCGCCAGGCGATTGATCTGGACCCCCTTCCTTCTGCTCATCGTGAGCCTCTTGGTGTTCACCCTTGGCAGCTATGGGCCGGGCGACCCGGTGGAGGTCCTCCTGGGCCAGCGCATGAACCAGGAGGTGGCCGAACGCATCCGCCATGAGCGGGGGCTGGACCGCCCATTCTGGGTGCAATACGGGGACTACCTGGGCAAAGTTCTTCGGGGAGATCTGGGCGAGAGTTTCAAGTATCCGGGACAGCCCGTCAGGCCCCTGATCCTTCAGAAGATGTGGATCTCCGCCCAGCTGGGGATCGCCGCCTTAGCGATAGCCCTGGCGGTGGGACTGCCCCTGGGACTGATGGCGGCCTTGCGCCAGGGCACCTGGCTGGACACCGCCATCGTCAGCTTCACCCTCCTCTTCATGTCCCTGCCTGTTTTCATCACGGCGCCCTTTTTGATCCTCGTCTTCGCCCTCAATCTGGACATCCTGCCCACCTCGGGATGGAACGGCCTCTTCAGCTCCTCCATTGTGCTGCCCGCCCTGGTGATGGGCCTCCCCGGCACCGCCGTTATCGCACGGCTCCTAAGGGCCAGCACCCTGGATGTCTTGGGGCAGGACTACATCCGCACGGCTCGCGCCAAGGGGTTGCCTGAGATGCTGATCCAGCGCCGCCACGTGCTGCGCAACGCCCTGACCCCCGTGGTCACCGTGGTGGGCCTGTCCCTGGGAACCCTGGCTGAGGGCGCCTTCATCACCGAGACCCTCTTTGGCATCCCGGGTGTGGGCCGGCTGGCCCTGGACTCCATCTTCGCTCGGGACTACCCCATCATCATGGCCATCACCCTCATCATCGCCGCCTCCTTTGTGGCAGCCAACATCTTGGTGGACATCGCCTACGGGTTCCTCGACCCGCGCATACGACGTCGCGCTGGAGCGGGCCAATGACCGTGAGGGCTCGCGAGACTACGCAGTACGTTGGGCGACGTAGGGGCTTCTCGCGTTCCCTGCTGGCCCGTTTGCTCAGGAAGAGGGTGGCGGTGGCCTGTCTTCTGACCATCGTCCTGCTCTACGGCAGCGGCGCCCTTGCCCCCCTGGTGGCGCCCTACAACTACCGAGCGCAGGACCTTTCCCACACCCTGGCGCCCGCCTCTCTCAGCCATCCCCTGGGGACCGATCGCCTTGGCAGGGACATCCTGAGCCGCATCATCTATGGCCTTCGGACCACCGTTATTGTTACCGTAGCCTCCCTTGCCACAGGGAGCCTTGTGCTGGGTGTGGCGGCGGGACTGGCGGCGGGGTACTGGGGTGGCAAAGTGGACACCTTGCTCATGCGCATCGGCGAGGTGTTCCTGGCCTTCCCCAGCATCCTTCTCGTCATCCTCATCGCCGCCACCGTGAAGCCCCGGGTCGAGGGGTGGGTCCGCTCGCTCGAGAGCGCTACGGGGATCGAGGGGCTGGTGCGCTTGGGAGTGGTGGACTATCTGGTGGTGTTCGGGGCCCTGGCCCTCTTCTCCTGGGTGGGCATGGCGCGCCTGGTCCGGGGTCAGGTCCTCTTCCTTCGGGAGCAGGAGTTCACCACGGCGGCCGTTGCCATAGGCGCCAGCACGCCCCGCATCCTCTTGGTGCACCTGCTGCCCAACGCCCTCCCGCCCATCGTTGTGGCCGTGTCCATGAGCATGGGCTCCGTTGTGGGGGCCGAGGTGGTCCTGAGCTGGCTGGGCATCGGCGTTCAGCCCCCGAACCCAAGCCTGGGAAACATGATCTTCGAGAACGGCAGCCTGGACGTGCTCCGCAGCAACCCGCACCTGCTCCTGGCGCCGGTCCTCGTGGTAGCCCTGCTTATCTTCGCCTTCAACCTGCTGGGAGACGCCCTCAACGACGTCTTCAACCCCAGGACCCGCTGAAGCTGCTACCGACGGCCTCTCACGGCCCGCCCGGCAAGCCCAATCCCCAGCAACACCAGGGACAGGTCCAGGACTCCTCGGGCCCCTGGCGCCCTTCTACACGTGAAGCCACCTCCCTGGACGGCGCTTCCTGGAGGCGTTGCCTTGGGTGTAGGGGCGGAGAGGCCCAGCGTGAGGGGAGGCAAGGTCGGGATGGGAGCAGGCGAAGGCCGCACGACAGGCTGGGACACGGCAATGAGAGAGGCTCCCAGGGAGCGCCGCCACCGGTTCTCCAGTTCGTCCAGGCTCGCGCCGTAGGCCTGCTGCAGGGCCGAGTCCAGGGACGCGCCTGCCTTGAACAGGGCGAGCATCTTGCGCAACGCCTCGGCCCTATAGGTCTCGACAAGGAAGTCCACAAAGCTCTTCCCTTGGCCATAGAGGAGGATGATGTCCTCTGCCCGACCTGGCCGACCCGCCAGTTGGCGGAAGGGGATCAGGCGGTTCTGAGCGATCGCCGACGCCAGCGCACGGTCGTAATCGCCGGACGATGCGGGTTCCCTGTTCCCGTACTCCGCCATCCCCTCGTCCAGCCAGGTGGGAATTGCGTGGAACGAGTTGTTGGCGGCGTCGTACATGAGGACGTGGGTGACCTCATGGGAGGCAACGCCCACCACGTTGCCGACCGAGGCCAGCAGGAGGATGACCCCCGCGGCGGTATGGGCCTGGCCCTCCGTGATCAACTGCTGCGTCAGGGCCTCGCTGGCCAGGGGAAGGGCGCCCAGCATGTCGGATACGCTGTTGTACATCACGAGGCGAAGAGGACGATTCAGGGTGACCCCCAGCAAGGCCCCTATATCCTGGAGGGTGGCCGTCACGGTACGCAGGACAGTGCCGGCCTGGGAGCTCCCAGGGCCGTAGGAGAGGACTGACACCTTGCCCTCCCGCTCCTCCTTCCACTCGAAGCGAGCGTCCAGGTAGGTGAACTGACGAGGCTCCGTGGTCAGGGCCTGTCCACCTTGGGCCTTGACCTCCAAGAAGTAGTGAATGTCGGTCCCGGGAGGGATGTACCGCTCGTAGGTGTCCGTTCGCACCAGGACCTCGGTCTGAAGCCTGGCAATTGGAGACGCAATGTCCAGGGGATAGGAGCGTTGCACGGGCTGGTCACTCACCGTGAACCGCAACGCCGCCTCGGTGATAGGGCTGAGGCTCTCCACCTCCAGGCGGAATCGAATGCCCTTGGGGAACTCGCTGACCGCCTCAAGAGTGGTGACGGTGATACCCTGGCCCTGGGCATGCGAAGACTCGACACCTCCGAGGAGCGGCCCTAGCAAGGCCAGTGCCAGCAGAGCAATCCACCGAAGCAACCAGATCTTCGTCATGTTCACCGTCGAAAGGAGTAGGGGCGATTCATGAATCGCCCCTACAAGTTGACACACCTGCTCGTTTGTCTACAGACCTAGAGGGTCGTGGTGCCTCCTACCCCCTCCTCCTTTTCATCCTCGCCTGCTAGCTCCTCCCCGATGGCCTCCAGCACCCGCCTCAGCAGCGTCTTCTCGGGCACCGCGCCGACGAACTGGACGGTGCCGTTGATCACCGTCTTGGGCACCGCCATCACGTTATAGAGGCGGGCCAAGTCGGGGAACTCCTGGGCCTCGATGATCTCGGCGGTGATTCTCGGGTTCTCCATAGCCATTGCGTGCGCCGCACGGGCGATCCGAGGGCAGTGGGGTCAAGTGGGCGTCACGAACACCTGAATGCGGATGTCCTTCTGGATCCTGGCCACACGCCGTCGAATCGGAGGAGGAAGGGGGTTGGTGTCCTGGGACAGCGACACCAGGTCCTCGAGTATGGTGGGAAACTCGTTGCCCCTGGGGATGCCCATGAACCGCAGGTTCTGTTGCCCATCCTTCCCCATGAGGATGGTGGGAACCCGGTCCACGCCCAACTCTCTGGCGGCATCGGCCTCGGCGTAGAAGTCACGAACGTCCAGTTCCAGCTTGTCCGATAGGGACGTCAACTCTTCCAGGAGCTGCTGGGTCTCTCCGCAGAAGCGGCACTCCCTCCCCGGGATCGTGAGGCCGCCGGCCTTTTGGGTGAAGAGGGTCAGCTTGGTCTTCTTCTTGAGCTCGCGGCTCAGATGCTGGCGCAGGAACTCCTGGTCCTTGGCTGAAATAATGGGCATCGGGCGCCTCCCCTGAGATGTAGCTAGGACGTCCCTATTGTACACCGAGTGACCAGTCCTAGCTACCGAGTCTGTCGAGAAGCGCGAGCCGACGTTTCGGGGGCCATAACCTTTGACTTGGGGCCAGGTGAGAAAGCGGGAAGGCATCTGACCTCAGTGCCTCCCTGCAGGCTATGGGGACTGGAGGAGTATGATCTCTGGCATAGGGAAGTCTTTGCGGTTGGCTGTGATGAGCGTGGCTCCCTCGCCCACCGCCGTGGCCGCAACCAGCGTATCAGCGATGGTGAGAAGGGTTCCCTGGCGATTGTAGCTGTAACGATAGGCTCCTGCTTGCTTGGCACGCTCGTAGGTGACCACGAAGTAGCTCAGGCTATCGATGAGACGATCTGCTTGGGCCTGCTCGTCCTGCCTCAACCCTGCATAGAGCTCAGCAATGTTGATATCACACACCCCCAGTTCGTGACCCTCACCAGCCAGGGAAGCCAAGAGCTCCACCACCGCATTCCGGCCTTGCAAGTGGTCTATCAGCACCGTAGTGTCAAGGACGTACTTAGCCACGGGTAGGACTCCCCAAGCGCTGCTCGTCCCGGCGCCGGGACTCCCTCACCCAAGTTGCCACCTCGTCTGGGGTGCCCCACTCGGGGTGGGCTTCAGCGGAGAGAAGCCCCGCCGTTGAGGAGAGCGCGGCGACCAACATCTCCCTTCTCAACTTTTCCCGCACCGCCTCCTCAACAAACCGGCTTCGCCTTCGCTTGCCTACCGTGGCATCTATCTGCCTGAGCAGCTCCTCCGATATGATTAGGTGAGTCCGCATCCTTTTGCCTCAGTGGGCTTGGTTTCATCACATTGATTATACCCACAAACAATGGGCCTTACAAGAGAAGGGGACGAAGAGTAGCCTGGAGACGATAGCTGACCACGACCCACCTAAACAGCAGGAGGGCCAGCGCTGCAATGCTGGCCCTCCTTTTTCAAAGGCAGCGATAGGGCGGGGCGCAGATACCTAGGCGGAGGCCTTCTTTCCCTTTTCGCCCATGGCCTGGCGGATGAAGGCGATGATGTCCCGTGTGGAGGAGCCAGGGCCAAAGACAGCCCCAATCCCCATCGCCTTCAGGGCGGGAAGGTCGTCCTCGGGGATGATCCCCCCGGCGAGGACGATGACGTCGCCCATGCCGTTCTCCTGCAGGCCCTGGAGAATGGTGGGAAACAGCTCCATGTGGGCCCCCGAGAGGATGCTGAGCCCTATCACGTTCACGTCCTCCTGGACCGCGGCCGCAACGATCATCTGAGGCGTCTGCCGGATGCCGGTGTAAATCACCTCCATGCCGGCGTCCCGCAGGGCCCGCGCAATGACCTTGGCGCCCCGGTCGTGGCCGTCAAGGCCGGGCTTGGCTACCAGCACCCGAATCACATCCTGTGCAGTCGTCATGGCATCACCTACTCCTCACTTTATTCTTGAAAAACCGTAGGGGAAGCCACTCCCCCTACACCTTCTCTGCCAGCTCGATCAATATGCCACCCGTCGAGCGGGGGTGGAGGAACCCAATCATGCCCGCCAGCCCGCGACGGGGCTCCTTATCAACGAGCTGCACGCCCCGGGCCTCCAGGAGGCGCAGCTTGCCCTTGATGTCGTCCACCTCGAAGCAGATGTGGTGGAGGGCATCGCCACCCCGCTGCTCCAGGAAGCGGGCCACGCCGGAGGTGGTGTTAATGGGCTGGATGAGCTCCAACTCCGTGTGCCCGATGGGGATGAGGACCGCCTTCACCCCCTGCTCAGCGATCTCCGTCACCTCTCCGCCCTTGACCCCGAAGGTCTGCTCGTAGAACCTCAGCGTGGCCTCCAGGTCCTTCACCACGATGGCCGTGTGGTCCATGTGCTTGGCCGTACACACCTGCTGTTGCGTCACGGTTCACCTCGATAACATAGTTTTAGAAGAACGCGTACTCCCGCTGCTCGCCCCAGACGCCCCGCAGCACGTCGCACATCTCGCCGATGGAAGCATAGGCCTCCACGCACTCCAGGATGGCGGGCATGGTGTTCTCGGTGCCGCGCGCCACCTCCTCCAGACGCTTGAGGGCAGCCTTCACCCGCTGGTTGTCCCGCTCGCGGCGGACGGCGTGCAGGCCCTCGATTTGCTGGCGCTCCTGCTCGCGGTCCACCTTCAACAGGTTCTTGACGGGGGGCGTTTCGGAGATGAAGTCGTTCACCCCCACCACGATGCGCTGCTTGCTCTCGATCTCCTGTTGATAGCGCCAGGCGCTCTCGTTAATCTCGCGGGACTGGTACCCCTCGGCCAGGGCTGCCAGGGCGCCACCCATCTTGTCTGTCTTCTCGATGAGCTTGAGAGCCTCCTCCTCCAGCCTGTCCGTCAGGGCCTCCACCATGTAGGAGCCTGCTAGGGGGTCCACCGTGTCGGCCACACCGCTCTCGTAGGCGATGACCTGTTGCGTCCGCAGCGAAAGCAGGGCCGACTCCTCGGTGGGAAGAGCGAGAGCCTCGTCCCTGGAGTTGACGTGGAGGGACTGGGTGCCTCCCAGGATCGCCGCCAGGGCCTGGATGGTGGTGCGAATGGTGTTGTTGTCGGGCTGCTGGGCCGTCAGAGCCGCGCCCGCCGTCTGGGTGTGGAAGCGCAGCATCCAGGAGCGGGGGTTCTTGGCGCCAAACCGCTCTCGCATGATCTTTGCCCATATGCGTCGGGCGGCCCGGAACTTGGCGACCTCCTCCAGCAGGTTGTTCTGGGCCACGAAGAAGAAGGAGAGGCGAGGGCCGAAGGAGTCGATGTCCATGCCCGCCGCCAGGGCCGCCTCCACGTAGGCGATGGCGTCGGAGAAGGTGAAGGCCAGCTCCTGGACCGCCGTGGCCCCGGCCTCGCGCATGTGGTAGCCACTGATGCTGATGGTGTTCCACTGGGGGACGTTGTCGGTGCAGTAAGAGAAGACGTCGGTGATGAGGCGCAGGGACGGCTTGGGCGGGAAGATGTAGGTGCCGCGGGCGATGTACTCCTTGAGGATGTCGTTCTGGGTGGTGCCGTTCACCTTGTCAAAGGACACCCCCTGCTTCTTGGCCACGCCCAGGTAGAGGGCCAGGAGGATGGAGCCCGTGGCGTTGATGGTCATGGAGGTGCTGACCTTGTCCAGGGGGATGCTCTCGAAGAGGACCTCCATGTCCCTCAGGGTGTCGATGGCCACACCCACTCGGCCCACCTCCCCCTTGGCCACAGGGTTGTCCGAGTCAAGGCCGGTCTGGGTAGGCAGGTCGAAGGCCACGGAGAGCCCCGTCTGCCCTTGCGCCAGCAGGTAGCGATAGCGACGGTTGGACTCCCTGGCTGTGGCGTATCCCGAGTACTGGCGCATGGTCCAGAAGCGGCCCCGGTACATGTTGGGCTGAACGCCGCGGGTGAACGGGTACTCCCCCGGGTAGCCCGCCTTGGCGCCGTAGTCAAACCCCGTCATGTTCTCAGGGGTGTAGAGGGGGTCTAGCCCTATCCCCGAATCTGTCTGGAACACAGGCTGGCGCTCCGCCCCTCGCTTCAGTTGGGGCGCCAACACCTTCTCTTGCCACTCACGTTTGCTGTCGCTCATCGTGGACCTCCTTCCCTTGGTCGGCGGGTCTCTTTGTGCGCACCCATTGTACCCGCAACGGGAGCATGCCACAACGTGTCCTGGAATGAGAGTCGCTCTAGCTTCATTCAGGTCTCCCACCCCCGCCTGAAGGCGGGGGCATCATGCCACCCCCTTTAGGCGGCGGTGTCCCCCGAAGGTTTCAACCTGCAAGTCCGCTCGAACCCCCTGAACCCGTGTGGGATACCTCTCAGATGGCCTGGCCCTAGAAAGCGGCGTCCTTGTATCTGTCCATACCCTCTGCTACCATGCAGGCACGGCGAGTTGTTAGCTCAGTTGGTAGAGCATTGGGCTTTTAATCCGGGTGTCCAGGGTTCGAGTCCCTGACGGCCCACCAAAGTGTAGAGTGGTGAGAGGGAGTCCCTTGAGCAGAGGCGTTAGTGGTACCCCTGGCCCATAGGAAGGTGAACCGTGCTTACTGAATACATCCAGGCATTGATGGGCCGTGCCGCCTACGAGATTCTGCCTGAAGATCGCACCTATTATGGCGAGATCCCCGACGTCCCTGGCGTGTATGCCACAGGCGTGACACTCGAGGCCTGCCGTGAGGAGCTTCGGGAGGTTTTAGAAGGATGGGTGTTATTGAGCATCTCCAGGGATCTCCCGCTTCCGGTGGTTGATGGCATGGACCTTAGCGTCAAGCTCGTCTCCTGATGCCGCGCTTTCGCCCGATTGGGCGTGGCGATCTCATCCGCTGTCTGCGGCTGGCAGGGTTCTCGGGGCCGTACATCGGTGGCAGGCACCAGTTCATGATCAAGGGTGTGATCAGGCTTCGCCTTCCTGGTTCTCATCAGGGTGACATTAGCCTTGACCTGCTTGTCCGGATTCTGCGACAGGCAGGCATCGACAGGAAGACGTGGGAGGAGCTGTAGACCGGCCAGCATCTAACCCGTTGGCCCCCCTGGTTCGAGTCCACAGAGGCCCACCAGGTACACAATAGTCTTAGCGCAGAGTCGATAAGTGACCACCCGCAAGTTTTGGAACGAACCGAACCTAAGCCCGACAGAGGTGAAGCGCCAGCACTATGTGCCTCAGGTGCTACTGCGTGCGTTCACAGGTGTAGACGGGAAGATTCGGGTGGTTGATCTCGAAAATGGCGGTAACGAGTACAGAACGTCAACCGTGAATGTTGGGTTAGAGACCCGCTTCAACGATGTCGTTCTTGAAGGTGTTCGCTTGTCCACAGAAGACTGGCTCGCTAAGCTTGAAGGACAGGCTGCACCTGTCATGGGAAAGCTGATCCACGACCCTGACAGCATCACGTCTCTGTTCGTCGATGAAGAGTTCTACATCGCCAGGTTCATTGTCGCCGTTAGCTTCTGCATCCCTGCGTTCCGAGACCGGCATGAGAGCATTGTCATATCCATGTTTCCACAAATCAAGGACATGGTTAGAGATCAGGTCTATCATCAGCACAGTAAGGAGGAGGCTGAGGCCATCTGGGACGAGATGAAGAGCAAGCCCGATCACTGGTGGTTCAACGAATCAGAGCCACAACAGCCAGCTGAGACCGCCACGTTCATGCTGAGTGAGGTGCAGGGGTTCGCCAATCTACTACGGGTTGCGCCCTGGCGCATAGGCCTCGCACCAGATTCGATACCGCTGTACACCTCAGACAATCCAGTGGCAGGTTACTTGAATCCAGTTCGCCCGTGGTGGGAAGGGGCCGCTTTCGCCTCTCTTACCTACTTCGTGCCCTTGTCTCCTAGCGTTCTGTTGAGGGTAGAGCGCAGGCTAGATCGAGAGGACGGCGGAAGACGCCGCAGCGACTTCTCATCGGCAAAGATCTCATTCGCTAGGCATGTGGTGATCTGCGACGCCACAAGGTACCTGTATGGCGAGGGGTTGGTAGTACCTAGAGATTGCGCCACCGACTGCCTCGGGAGAATAGGCCCAGCCAATTTGGAGTTCGCCGTCCGTTATCTGGGCTTCGACCCACGGCCACCTACGGGCAGACCAATAGTTTCCTGAGCCTGGGCACGAGATCAGGCCACAGAAGGTTCGAGTACTGCCCACAGAGGCCTGCACGAGGGGCTTGAACACTTGTGCGACTCCCCGCTAGAATGGGGCCAGCCTGACTTGTAGGACGTCCGCCGTGGCAAACCGCCTGGTCTCCAGCAATCCCACCGAAGATGACCTCTCCCTGGACACCAGCCTGCGCCCCCGGCGCCTGGTCGAGTACCAGGGCCAGGCGCGCATCAAGGCTAATCTGGGCATCGCCATCCAGGCCGCTAAGATGCGGGGCGAGCCCTTGGACCATCTGCTTCTCTACGGCCCGCCTGGCCTGGGCAAGACCACCCTGGCCATGATCATTGCCGCCGAGATGGGGGTCAGCCTGCGCGTTACCTCGGGCCCCGCCATCGAGCGCGCAGGCGACATGGCGGCAATTCTTAGCAACCTTCAGCGGGAGGACATCCTCTTCATTGACGAGGTGCATCGCCTGAGCCGCGTGGTGGAGGAGGTCCTCTACTCGGCTATGGAGGACTTCTCCCTCTCCTGGGTGGTCGGGAAGGGCATGGCAGCCCGCAGCATCAACCTACGCATTCCACCCTTCACCCTCATCGGCGCCACCACCCGCTTCGCCATGGTGAGCCCGCCCCTGCGGGACCGGTTCGGGGCTGTGGAGCGCTTGGACTTCTACGACCACGCGGCCCTGGAGGCCATCCTGCTGCGCTCTGCCCGCATTCTGGGCATTGAGGCGGACACTGACGGGATCAGGGAGATCGCCATCCGGTCCCGAGGCACGCCCCGGGTGGCCAACAGGCTGCTGAAGCGGGTGCGTGACTATGCTCAGGTGGTGGCCGATGGCGCTATCACGCGGGAGGTGGCCCTGGAGGCCCTGGCCCGCCTGGAGGTGGACGCCCTGGGTCTGGACGGGGTGGACTACAAGGTGCTGAGGTCTATCATCGAGAAGTTCGACGGCGGGCCTGTGGGCCTGGAGACCATTGCCGCCTCCATCAGCGAGGAGGCGGACACGGTGATGGACGTGTACGAGCCCTATTTGTTGCAACTAGGCTTCCTGGACCGCACCCCTCGCGGGCGGGTCGCCACTCGCCGGGCCTACGAGCACCTGGGGATACCCTACATCAAGGGGAAGGAGAACCCCCCGACCAGGCTGCTGTGACGTAGGCTAGCGTGTAGGCCGATGCCCGTTCCCAATGGGGTCGCGCCCATCTTCCAGCGACGAATCCTCCTGGGCCTCTTCATCCACCTCTTCCTCTTCGTCGACACCGTTCGCCAGACCTTCATCAGGCGTGGTCGACTCGGCTGCGGGTTGACCCCGGGGGATGATGCGCGCCACCGACACTACTCGGTCACCCTCCGCAGGTCTCCAGAGGATTGTCCCCTGGGTGCCCCTGCCCAAAATGCGAATCTCCGAAACGTCGATGCGGATCACCTGGGCCAGGGCGGAGCCCAACACGATCTCACCGCCACCCTTGATTACCTTGGCGGTGGCCAGGGGGCCGGTCTTGTCGTTGACGGTCATGGCCCGCACCCCCTTTCCGCCCCGGCGGTGAGTCGGGAAGGACCTCATAGGCGTGAGCTTACCGTACCCCTGCTGACTCAGCAGCAACAGGCGGGCCTCCGGGTCCACCACCTCCATGGCCACCACCTGATCGCCGGCAGAGAGCCGAATGCCTTTCACACTGCCTGCCAGGCGGGAGTGAAGGGTCACCCCCTCCACAGGAAATCGGATGGCCTGGCCCTGCTGGGTGACCAGGAGGACCTCCTGGCCCTCCTGGGCTCTGCCCACGCTGACCACCTCATCGCCCGCTTTGACGTTGATGGCAATGAGGCCCCGGCCGCGAAGATTGCGCAGCTCCTGAATGGGCATCCGCTTGACCGCTCCCCGCCGCGTGCCTAACAGAAGGTCCCCCGCCCAGTCCTCAGAGGCAACGGCCAAGAGGGCCTGCACCCGCTCCTGGGGCGCCATGTTGAGAAGGTTCACGATGGGCATCCCACGGGTCGTCCTGGAGGTGTCGGCGGGCAGGTCGAAGCAGCGCAGGGGGTAGACCCTCCCCTGGTTGGTGAAGAAGAAGAGAACATCACGGGTTGAGGCGGTGAGGAGGTGCTCTACCACGTCATCCTCCCGGGTGGACATGCCCCGAACCCCTTTGCCACCCCGCCGCTGACGCTGATAGGTGTCGCTGGGGATGCGTTTGACGTACCCCCGGCGGCTCAAGGTGATGACCACCTCCTGCGGCGGCTCCATCTCCTCCTCGGACTGCCCCAGCTCACCTTCCACGATCTGGGTGCGCCGAACATCGCCGTACTTGTCCCGGACGTCGCGCGTTTCCTGGGCCACTACCGCCAGCACCTTCTGGGGGTCCGCCAGCAACTCCTCCAGCTCCCTGATCTGCTGCTGCACCTCCTGATGCTCGTCCAGCACCCTCTGACGCTCCAGGGCGGCCAAGCGGCGGAGCTGGATCTCCAGGATGGCCTGGGCCTGGATCTGGCTGAGCCCAAACTGCTGCATCAAACCCTGGCGCGCCGCCTCCGCGTCAGCCGCGTTGCGGATGAGGGCGATGACCGCGTCGAGGTTGTTCAGGGCTATGAGGATTCCTTCCAGAAGGTGGATCCGCTCCTGGGCCTTGCCCAGATCGTACTGGGCGCGCCGCCGCACCACCTCCTGGCGGAAGACCAGAAAGTGCTGGAGGGCCTGCTTGAGGGAGAGGACCACCGGCTGGCCGTCCACCAGGGCCAGGAGGTTGATGTGAAACGTCGACTGCATGGCCGTGTGCTTGTACAGGTCAGCCAGCACCTTCTTGGGGCGGCTGTCCCGCTTCAGCTCCACCACCATGCGGGTACCCTCCCGGCTTGACTCGTCCCGGATATCGGAGATGCCCTCGATCCGGTGATCCTTAGCCAGCTCGGCGATGCGGGCCACCAGAGTCGCCTTGTTCACCTGGTAGGGCAGCTCGGTAACGACAACGGCGTACCGGTTCCCGCGCAGCTCCTCAATGTCGGCCTTGGCCCGCAGGATCACCCTGCCATGGCCTGTGGCATACGCGCTCAGAAGGCCCTCCCGGCTGCCCACCATTAGGCCCCCTGTGGGGAAGTCGGGGCCCGGGACGGAGCGCATCAGCTCCTCCAAGGGGGCCTCCGGATGTTCGATGAGGTAGAGGACGGCGTTGCACACCTCCACCAGGTTGTGGGTGGGGATGTTGGTGGCCACGCCCACGGCGATGCCCGATGCCCCGTTGACCAACAGGTTGGGGAAGCGAGCGGGTAGGACTGACGGTTCGTCCTGGGAGGCGTCAAAGTTGGGGAGAAGGTCCACCGTGTCCTGGTCAATGTTGGTCAGCAGCTCCTGGGCCAGGGCCGCCAGACGGGCCTCGGTGTACCGCATGGCCGCGGGTGGGTCGTCGTCGGTGCTGCCAAAGTTGCCCTGACCGTCGACAAGGATGGTGCGCATGGAGAAGTCCTGGGCCATGCGCACCATGGCCTCGTAGATGGCCGAGTCCCCGTGGGGGTGGAACTTTCCCATCACCTCGCCCACGATGCGGGCACTCTTGCGGTAAGGGGTGTTGGGGCCTATCCCCATCTGGCTCATGGCGAAGAGGATGCGTCGCTGGACCGGCTTGAGGCCATCGCGCACTTCGGGGAGGGCCCGGGCCACGATGACGCTCATGGCGTAGTCCAGGTAGGAGTTGCGCATCTCGTCTTCGATCTTGACGGGCAGAACCCTACCAATTTGGGTGACCATGAACCTCACTACTCCTGAGGAGATGGGTTGGACAAGCTAACTTGACCTAATCCGGTGACTCATAAAAACACTGAAAAGACCTCTCGCGTAGACAAGCGTCTCCCCCCCCCCTCCCCCTCCCTCTCCCTCTCCCTCTCATTCCCTCCCACAAGGGGAGGGAGCATCCTCCCCCCTCTTGACGGAGGAGGATTGATGTGGGGGTGAGGCGCTAAGAGAAGAGATCGCAACGCCGTTCACCCTTCCTGGGAGCGGCTGGCCCGCTCAACAAGGCCATCGAACAGGTGGCCCCAGTGGGGGGGGAGCTCTCCTTCCCGCTCCGGGTGGCACTGGACTGCCAGCACCCACGAGTGGGCCGGGCTCTCCAGGGCCTCAATGAGGCCATCGTCCAGAGAGTAGGCTGAGGCAAGCAAGGACGCCGCCTTCTGGGCCTCCTTCACCCCCTGATGGTGGCGGCTGTTGACCCTTACAAAGCCGCCCACGCCCAGAATAGCCGCCAGCTTGCTGCCAGGCGTGACGAAGATGCGGTGATAGGCGGAGACCCACTGCTCATTTTCACGTACCTCCCTGTGGTCAGGCAGGTCCTGGATGAGCTTGCCCCCCAGGGCCACATTCAGGACCTGCATGCCCCGACAGATGCCCAGAACGGGCATGTCCTGGCGCAGGGCTGCCTCCAGCAGAGGCAGCTCCATCTCATCTCGGTCGACCTCGATCTCCAACGCTGCCCCAGCGTCCGCCGCCCTCTGATAGCGGCCGGGGTGAATGTCCGCGCCACCGCTAAGCATCAGGGCATCAATCTCTCTAATGACCTGCCCAGGGGAAGCCCCCTGGCCTGGGAGGAGCAGCCGGACCGTCGCCCCCCGCCTCTCCAGGGACGCTGCATAAGGCTGGGCCTCTCGCAAGGTAGAGGCCGTGATGCCGATGACAGGCATGAACTCCCTCGCCGGAACCCTGGACTTGTTTTGCAGCCCTCGCTCTTGAGGGGAGAGGGTACTTTTGGAACACCCCAAAATTGTAGCTTTTCTCCCTATTGCGGGGCAAGGGAAACAGATACGAAGAATATCGGGTTAGGCTTTCACGGCCATAGCACCCGAGAAGAGTGCGCCAAGACAAGTCGAGGAGAAGGAGAATGTTCGAACTGACACCGGGGGTTACTGCAGACCGTCGATATGCCAGGAGTGTCTCTGAACGCTTGGGCGCCAAGGGCTGGGGGACAAACCGGAGAGGTCAGTACTCCTGCTCCTCCTCGTCGTCCTCCTCCTCTTCCTGGGCCTGACGGGTGCGAGGATAGCCATCGGGGTCGAGGAGGTCTGGATCCTCTTCGTCCGCCTCATTCCTGCTCGGAACCATCTCCGCTTCGAGGGCTTCATCGAAGAGAGGGAGATTCTCTGGAATGGTCGGAACCCGTTCCGTCTTCCCAGGGAAGGAGATAACGCGGGCCAGGTCCGGGTGGTGGTAGGTCTCGCGGATGATGAGGGATAGCTCCAAATCATTCACGCTGGTAACAGCGGCGGCGTACTGGTTCCCGCCCCGGACCAAACGGCTGAGGCGCAGCCCCAACCGGGGCTCCAGGTGCCCCAAGCCGTCGGCTTGGGGAGACTCCACCCAGACAACGTTGTCCTTGCACCGCAGGTAGACGGTGTCTCCGGGGGCCACCGCGGCCAGGACCTGACGCTCCGCCACGCCCTGGAGACGCGTGACGCAGGTCTTTCCTCTCTCCTCCACAAAGAGGTTAGCCTTCGCCTTCTCCGCTTTCTTCACCAGGGGCGCCGTCGGTTTCAGCCGCTTCAACCTCTCCAGGTTCTTGCGCGCGATGGGGTTGGCAGGCTTCAGGGACAGGGCCTTTTGGAAGGCCTCCTTTGCCCCTTGGTACTGGCCCAACTCTATGAGGGCCTTTCCCAGGCGGTTATGAGCCTCAGTATCGTCGTCGGCGAAGCGCAGAATGCTCCGGTTGACCTCCACCGCCTCCTCCCAACGGCCGCGCATGGCCAAATCAACGGCCTCTTTGCGCTTGGTTCGGAGGTAGAGGTCTGTGCTTTCTTGTTGATACAGCGTCATGGCGAGGTCCTACAGAGCATCAATGGCTTCCAGAATTGGAAATGTACAACTGGAGAAGGGCTCTGCACAAGCCCTTTAGCGCTTCCTTTTTGCCCCGCTTTCCCTTGAGCAACCGGAGAATCGTTCCGCGAAAGGGGCTAGGGCAGTTTCCCCTGGTGCTTCAAAGCCTCATGCTCGACCTTGGTGCACCGGTCCATGACCATGTCCAGCCCGTGGGCCTTGGCGCTTTTTTCCGCATCCTCGTGCACAATGCCCAGCTGCATCCAGACAACGCGGGCGCCCTTCTGGATGGCCTCTTCCACAATAGGGGGAACGTCTTCAGGACGGCGGAAGATGTCCACGATGTCCACCGGACCAGGAACAGCCGAAAGGGAGGGGTAGCACGTCTCCCCCAGGATCTCCGTGGCGGTGGGGTTCACCGGGATGATGCGGGCCGTTTTCCTTCAGGTAGCGGGCCATGTCGTGGCTGTCCCGCTCGGGCCTGGGGGACAGCCCCACCACGGCCACCGTCTTGCTCTCCTTTAGGATCTGCTCAATGGTGCGCATGCATTCCCTCCCTTTGTAGCGAAGCTCCGCCGATGGCCCTCTCAGCCTACCACCGGAGGCCTCCTCCCTCTAGCGGTTTCTTTCCGAGCTCGCCTGGGAGGCCACCTGCGCCGAGTTCACGCCATCCACATCTCCGTCGGATACGGGCGACGGCCGATACCTGCCCAGGAGGTGATTCCGGCGGATGGCCAGCAGTTCGCCTAACATGCGCAGGCCGTCCCAGGGAAAGCGCACACGGCTGCGCCCTTGATAATACCAGTCGATGGGCACCTCTGCGATACGCATCTTCAGCCTGTTGGCGACAAAGAGCATCTCCACATCGAAGCTGAATCCATTGATCCGCAGGAGAGGCAGGAGCCGGTGGGCTGCAGCTGCGTTCAGGCACTTGAACCCGCACTGGGTATCGGCAAAGCCGGGCACCAGGAGCCAGCGGCCCAACCGGTTAAACACCCTCCCCTGGAGGCGACGGCTTGGGGGCTCCCCGAACCTTCTGGCCCCGGGGATGTCTCGCGATCCGATAGCCACGTCACAGTCGCTAAGGACGGGAGGAAGGAATCGGCTCAGGTGGTTGATCGGCATGGAGAGGTCGGCGTCGCAGAAAAACAGGTGCTCGCCTTGGGCCTGGCTCATCCCCAGTCGAAGCGCCGAGCCCTTCCCTCTGTGAGGCCCTTCAACCAGGCGAACCCGATCGTCGCGCCCTGCGACCTGGGCCACCAATGCCTTTGTCCCATCGGTACTCCCGTCGTCCACCACTACCACCTCCCAGGAGTAGGAGCGGGTGTTCAGGTAGCCCACCACCTGCTCAAGGGTGACGCTGATGCGCCCCTGCTCGTTGTACGCGGGGATGATGACCGAGAGCAGACGATTGGTCACGGGAGCTCCCATGTCTAGCTTACACCATCCCATATATCCCAAAACGGGGAGAAGGTCAATACTCCCAAAGGATGTCTGCGGCCATCCCGCAAAGACAAGGCGACAACTCTTCCTCATCCTACCCTTTTCCCTTGGGGGAGAAGGGACGTCAGTAGGCTGCGGAAATAGGGGAGTCCAGAGGGGCGAAGCCCCTTTGGCAGGGGTCTGGGGGTGTCCGCCAGATATAATTCCCACCCCCTTCCTGGCCAGGAAGGGGGAAAGGGGATGGGCGAGAAGGTTTTTCCGCAGCCTGTTAGTAGCCCAGAAGAGGTCTAGGAGGGCGGGGCCATACGGCTTCCCGTCTGTAGGAGCAACCGGGCCAGGAACAGGGCGATGGTCCCCATCGCGCCTATGACGATGGCCGGAAGGAGCCAGGGAAACCGCTCGCTTACAGGCGGAAGCCTCTCTACGAAGAGAGGGTTGAGCTGCTGAGTTTCCAGGCGGGCCTGGGGAAGGCCCCTGGTCTCCAGATATTGGAGGTACTGGGCCAGGTCGTAGGAAGGGGGTGGGGTCTCCTCGTTCCCGTAGTAGAGCCGGTAGGCCACCTCGGGACGCGCCGGGAAGAGGAGCAGGTGTCGCGGCCCCATGACCTTCACGCCGCTCACCGCCAGTGGCGGGTTGTCCTGGTTGAAGACGCTCAGGCGAAGATACCGATAGGTGGCCAAAGGATAGTCAACGGTGAGGTCGGCGCTCACGTACTGGGGCGTATCGTACGCATACAGCGCATCCGTCTTGCCAAGCGGCGTCCAGGTCTTCCGATCGTTGCTGCCTTCCAGGTCTGCCTCGCGGTAGAAGTTCTTCTCGGACACCTCCACCTCCAGATGGCTGGCGGGCAGCCCCTGGGTGCTCATGTCCAGTACCACCACTGTTGCCTTACGCTCCCGGTCCACCCGGTTCTCGAGGGCTGTGGCCGGATACTCCACGAGGGTGGCGGGCGTCTCTTTGACGTAGAAAACCAGCGGTGCGCCGATGCTCAGAGGCTCCCCCTCCTTGTTGCTGATACGCACACGCAGATACCGGACGGTCGTTTGGGGATAGCTGACGGTGGTGTCCCGAACAGGAACCCCTCTGACAAGGACGGGGAGCTCAAAGATCTCGCCGTCGGCCCGCAGGAGCAGCCAGGCCTGCCCATCCCGGCTCGCCTCCACCACCACCCCACGGCGAAAGTCCCCGGCCCTGTTGGCAGCCATGATATCGATCTCGTTGTGGAGTAGCCCCTCCTCCCCAAGGTCCGCCACGAAGGTGGTGTACTGTCCTAGCAGGTGGGCCAGGTCCCGCATCTGGACAGGGAGGGAGGTTTGCTCCCTCTGGTATGTCTCCACCCTCAGCTGGGACGGCGCCTCCTGGCTCTCATCGGCGATGACCCGCAGGTCCACCAGGAAAGAGGCCGCGCCGCCGAACACATCCCGGTCAAGCGGCAGCTCGACCATCTCCTCGCCTCCGGAGAGTTGGGGCAGGGCGATGGCCTTCCAGTACCTCCAATCTTTAGGGGTAAAGTCGGCCAAGGCCACCGCTACGGTGCCTAACAACATGGCTACGGCGAGGGCCATCGCCCACCATAACCTAACAGCCTGAAAACGACGCGTCTTATTCAAGCAGAAACCCCCGTATGACCCTTCGGTACCGCTGATAGAGGAACCCCGTTGCCAGCAGGAGGACCCCCAGAATTATGAACGAGGCCACGCGGTAGCCCTGGGTTAGCTCAAAGCTGTCAACCACAAACACCTTGAAGATAGTCACCCAAAAGAGGGCCAGGCCCCCCAGACGCACCATGCGAACCCTGCCGGCCATGCCCGCCACCACCGCAACAACGGCGTAGGCGGCCCAGAGGGCGGAGAGGCCAAAGCCCTTCACCTCAGGAGCAAACCTTGCAAAGGCGTGTAGCTGGCTGTCCACGTAGTTGACCAGCTCCCAGCTCAGGATCCAGAGGGTCAGCAGATTGGCCGCCAACAACAGCCCGGGAAGCACCCAGGTCCGCTCCTCCTCGTAGCGAAGCTGGCCTCTTCCCCGCCAGAGGAGAAGGCCCGCCAGGTACAGGGCCGTGATGCCCCCGGCAAAGGCGGCGAAGCGTCCGTTGAGGAGGGGGCGGAACTGCCTCAAGTTGACGTCCATCTCTACAAGCAGGAGCCAGCTAACCGTCACCGTCAGCATCAGCAGGCTGGACACCCGCAAGGGGAAGCTGGCAAGACGAGTGCCCAGGGCCATCAACACCACCCCTTCAGCGGCCCAGGCGATGGGCACAAAGGGCCCCTCGAACTGAATGGGGATGGCTATCGTAAGGAACACAGTAGCTATGCCGCAGAGGAAGAGGACAAGGTAGGCGTTGCGCCCGCTCAAGGCATGGGCCCAGGAGGCCAGCGCCGCATAGAAGCCCGCTAGGCCCACGGCAAAGATGCCCAGCCACTCTCCATACGGGTCCCACAGACGACCGATGCTGAGGAGGAAGAAGGTCCCGGCGTTTAGGGTCATCAAGCCAAAGTCCAGGGGGTTGGGCCGCTTCTGCCAGATGAGGTGGAACAGGGTGGTGGCCGCCACGAAGAGGACGAAGTGGACGGTCAGGAAGCCTTCCCCTACCAGGGGCGTCCCAACAAAGGCCGCCCTGGAGAACCAGTACAGGGAGCCCAGGAATCCCAGGAGGGTGAGGGGACGCCAGTTGCGGAAGCTGGCCAGGCCCACTATCCCCACGTCCAGCAGCCCGATGTAGGCGATCAGGATGCGACGGTCGGGCAGCTCCCCCACGAGCATGAAGGGTGTAGCCATACCGCCCACCACGCCGAGGGCCGCCAGGACAGGCGCCTCGTACCGCAGGGCGGCCACGCCGGAGACCAGGGTGACGAGGGCCAGGAAGGCGAAGGCCGGGTAGACGCCGATGAGGTTGTAGAGCACGAGGGCGGCGAAGATGGCCAGGTACAGGATGCCGACGCCAGCGGCCGTCATGGCCTGGGCCCAGACCCCGTACCGCCGCTCGTACCACTCTCCCGCTGCCAGGAAGCCCATCCCCGCCACCACCCCCAGGACCACCCGCCCTGTCGGGTCGATCCAGTCGTTGTCGAAGGCCAGCTTCAGAAAGAAACCGACGCCGACGAGAACCGCCAGCCCTCCCACGATGGCCAGCCAGTTGCCTCCCAGGATCTGCTCCCACTGGCCCGCCTGTTGCCATGCAGGGCCAGGTCCTGGAGGCGGAGCCATTGGCGCGGCCTCGGCGGGAGGCGCGCCAGAAGAGACATCTGCTGCAGCAGGTGTGGCCCCCTGGGATTGGGAGGTGGGAGGCGCGGCAGCAGGCGGGGTGATCCCAAGGACACCCTCCACGGAAGCCATGCGGGCGGCGTAGTAAAGGAGGATCTCCCGCAGGGCCTGCACCTGCCCGGCCAGCTCGGCCAAGGAGGACATCCCGGCAGGAGTTCCCGTCGGTCCTTGGACCGGGGCCCCAGCCGTTAGCGGCGCGCCACAGAAGATACAGTAGGCGTTCCCTTCCGGGTTTTCACGCCCGCATATGGGGCAGCGCATGGCGAACCCTCTCCGCTAGGGGTAGACACATACGGCGACTACAGCTTCCTCGCCAGGATAACATGGGTGCGGGCAATTTTGTCATGCCAGCCCTGCTTCTCCTTATCCCAGACCACCCAGAGGAAGCCCACACCCATGGCAATGGTGGAGACAAACTTGCCAAGGGTCTCGCGCAGGAGCGCCTTCTTGAGTCCGGGTGCCCGCCCCGCCTCATCCACCACCTTAATGCGCAAGAGCATCTTGCCCAGGGTCTGGCCCTGGAGGCCGGTGAGGAGGAGGAAGTACACCCCGGGAAGCAGGATGGTGATGAGGAGACTTCCCTCATAGGCGAAAAGGGTGACCCCCATACCGCCTGGTAGGCTGAAGAGAATGAGCAGCGCTGAGACAACGGCGTTGGCGATTTGCAAGATGACCAGGTCTATGAGCGCCGCCCCTGCCCGCATCCAGAAACCTACGTAGGCAGGAAGCGGCGCTGCTGCCACAGGGGGCTGAGGAGAGGGTTGTACTGCGGCTGCCAGAACAGCGCCGCAGGCGCCGCAGAAGCGGGCCTTTGGGAGATTGTCGTGGCCGCAGCGGGGGCAAAACAGTGCTTGGGCCAGCGGAGCTACTCCTGGTCGAGCTGGAAGGTCCGGTGGAGGGCCCGCACCGCGTCGCTGGCCCTGTCCTCGGAGACGATGCAGGTGATGCGTATCTCCGAGGTGGTGATCATCTCGATGTTGATGCCCGCCTCATAAAGGGTGCGGAACATGCGCGCGGCGTAGCCCGGGGCGTTCAACATCCCGGTGCCCACGATGCTCACCTTGCCCAGCCGGTGATCGCTGACGACGCCGCGGGCGCCCACCGCCTTGGCCGTGCCCTCCACCACCTTCAGTGCCGGAGGCAGATCGGTTTGGGCTATCGTAAAACTCAGGTCGGTCAGGCGCTCTGTGCTGGCGTTCTGAACGATGACGTCCACGCTGACCCCGGCCTCGGCCAGGGGCTCGAAGAGGGCGGCGGCGATGCCCGGACGGTCGGGCACGCCGAGCACCGTGATACGCGCGACGTTCAGGTCGCAGACAACACCTCGCACCTTGTTTCTGATCTCCATTGCGTTTACCCCTGCATGAATGAGGGTGCCTGGGGCCTCGCTGAAGGTTGAGGCCACCAGAATGGGCACACCGTAGACCGCCCCCAGCTCAATCGAGCGGGGTTGCATCTTGGCGCCGTAGCTGGCCATCTCGAGCATCTCATCATAGTTGATCTCGCGGAGTTTTCGCGCTTCTGGGACGATGCGCGGGTCGGCGGTGTAGATGCCCTC